>JAHIYL010000185.1 GCA_018815145.1 Nanobdellota archaeon
GAATTCATAGGTATGATCATTGAGATCAAGGCTTGTATCAGCTCCGCAATTCAAGCCATCATTTGTGCCATCAAAATAGTCTGTACCACTGATCCGGCCCCATGTGTCCTGTGTTCCTGTGCCATCCAATGTAGCAGAACAGTTGTTTCCATAGCTGGATGAATCTATATGATTACCACTTGTTTCTTCAAGGTGAAGCACCAACCTATAGTCTGGACTCCAGACTCCAGTTATATTCTGTCCATCTGTTGCATCATCATTTCCATAGTACATACATATGTTTGTCGTACCAACATTCAATGATGGAATTCTAACCCATACACCTGAATAATTTGAAGTGTAACTCTCAATATCATATGGCAATTCAAGCATACTGTCCGATTCACAGGTACCATTAATGAACCGTAAATCAGTGAAATTTGCAAGCATATCACCATCATAAGTTATATTTAAAAAAACAGGAAAATTTAATAGAGCAGATGAACCCTCATTTGTCATATTCAGGTCTTTTCGCTTATTCCAATCATCATCCCACCAATTAATTTTTGGATCCAGCGTTGCAGTTACATTACCGCATTCTCCATCCTGGCACATGACCTCTGATGTGTAATTAAAGGTGTGATTCTGTGCTACCTGTCTTGAACCAATTGGTAGAATACGAGTTGAATTCAGTATTCCCCAAGGTACTGTCCATGATACTGTCTCAACTTCTTCTGTCTCACCATCAGTGCATCTTGCAGTCAGCTCAAAACCACCTGAGTCAGAAAGTATTATATCGTCATTATTAAACAACCAATAGCCTGTAGTGTTATCTGTTGTCGTGTCATCAAAGAATTCATATGAATCTGGCAGATTTTCAAGCTTATATGACATTGAAACTATATCTGAGAAGGGAGCTGTGCACGAAGCTCTAACAGCAGTCAATTCTTCGTCATAATCAAGATTATTGCATGATTCCCATGATCCTTCTATCTGGCACTCAATACTGCTGATCTCAATCTGTGTTGTAAGATTTGCAATTGTCATATTGATTAAATATGTTGCATTGAGATTCACATATTCTGAGTATGATGATTCATACATCACAAAAAATTCCCATGTTGAGTTTAGTTCACCAGTAGCATTTACTGACCATACTGTGTCACATGTCTCATCTTTTTTCATTGATGACAGACATGCGGTCGTCGCACCTGTCCTTGGGTTTTGATTGACTGTGTAGAAAGGGGAGTCTCCTTCCACCATTGATATCGCTCCTTTGCTGCCCCGTTGCTCTGCGCCATAAGATACTGTTGGTACAGAAGATACATATTGCCTGAGCCTGAGCCAGTCCCAATATTGTTGATAGGCCTGCCCAGTATTGCCATTGTCATATCTTCTGCCCAAAGTTATTGGTTCATTTGAGATGGTGTTTGTCGCACTATGTGAATTATAGCTACCATCAGTCAGGTCTTCCACCCAGAGATTTACATTGTTCGAATCGAGAGCTGTAATCCTGATATAATGCCAATTTACCAGTGTATCAAAATCATAAGGACCTGGCCAGCCTGCATCATTCCTATACCAATATCTCGTAGGTGTCCCTCCGTTGTGCTCCAAGATCCCAATTCCGTCTGCATCAGATGTCCAGAATCCTGCTGTCTGCTCCCCATTGGCAGCTCTAGTTGGTGATATTGTCTTAGCTTCCTGTATTATTGGTGCAGAATAAGATGATTGAGATTGAATTCTGCCAGTTGTGCTTGTGCCTGACAGATTTCCTGCTCCTACAGACCAACCTGTTGCATCAACAACATTCCACTTTGATGTATCTAATGAGCTTCCGAGGAAATCGTCAAAAAATATGAATACATTATCACCATCACTCGCAGATACTGAATCCTGATTCCCATAATACATATAGACAGTATTGCTCAGGCTTGCAGAGAGTGTCGCATTTAACCATACAACAGTGTTTGCTGTATTGCATCCTGATTCAATCCAGTATCCAAGCGTATTTTTATTATCATCTGCGAATCTCATGTCACTGCATGATTCATCCATCTTTCCCTCAGAAATCGGCCCGGATGTATTTATGGAGAGGTTAACCTGGTAGCCATCAAGGTCTCCACCAGATGTCTCTGTTATGTTGACCAATATCCTGTAGAACCAATCATTGTCCCACCAATCCATAACAGGGTCAATTGTTGCAGTTATGTCACCGCATTCCCCTCCCAGACAAGTTATTCTTGAGCTATAAATTGAAAAAAAGTCTTTGCCTACCTCTTTTGAAGCAGCCGGTGATAACCAGGTTGCATTTAGAACTCCCCATGGAACAGTCCAATTGATTTCTGCACTGATTTTTCCATCTAGATTGCTGATACAAGATGCATTTACAGCGAATTCTCCTGAATCTACGACATCAAAATTGGAATTGTCAAAATACCAGTATCCAGGATAAGTACTGTTATCAATTGTAGTATTGAAAAAAAATACATTATAGTCAGGCAGGTTCTCAAGTGAAAATGATGCATTGACAATATATCCTGCCTGGATACTACAATTAAGTCTAATTCCAGTTAATTGTTCACCATATACAAAATCACTGCATGATTTCCAGACAGAACCACCTTCCTCACACTGGACAGTGTCAATTTCCGGTCTAATCATATCAACAATTGTTACATTTAATTTTGAAGTTGAATTGTCAACAATATATGGATATCCATATGTTGAAGCATATGTTACAAAAAACTCCCATACTGAATCAATCTCTCCAGTCGCATTGACTGTCCAAGTTGTCTGGCATGTATCATCTTTTTTCATTTCATCGAGACAAGCTGTTGATGACGGACTGTGTGGGTTAGATGTACTTGTCCAGAAGGGTATTGAATCAGGTGTCATTGGAATGACTCCTTTTGATGAGTCCTCTGCTTCTCCAATTCCAATATATGCATTGTAATTCGCGATATTCTGATAGCTGTTATTTACCCAGTCTGCTGTCCGTATCTCGGATGTGACCCTGACTTCATCAACCCTTCCGTTAATAGGATTGTACGATGTGTCTCCTATATACAGGCTGTCGCCGCCGAGAGTGGGTGTTGCAGGTACTGTATAAGGCCCACCGACCAATGAACCATCAACATATATCCAAAGCTCTGTCCCTGATTTTACACCCACCATGTGATACCATTGGTCTGCCAGAAAATCAGTA
>JAHIYL010000186.1 GCA_018815145.1 Nanobdellota archaeon
AGAACACATTATCAAATACTCAGGAGGTGGGTGAAATATGGCAGCAGAAGTAGCAAGAAAAATGGTAGAGGATGCAGGAGTGGATGTTAATAGGTTATTGAAGATGCTGATTAAGAATGCATCAGCAGAATTGACAACATACTACTATTACACAATATTAAGGACAAACCTTACAGGTTTTGAAGGAGAAGGACTTAAAGGAGTTGCAGAGGATGCAAGGATTGAAGACAGGAATCATTTTGAGGCATTGGTTCCAAGAATATATGAGCTTGGCGGTAAATTACCTGATGATATGAAAGTGTTCCATGATATGTCAGCATGTCCTCCGGCAAATTTACCGGCAGAACCATCAGATGTGAAAGAGATTGTTAAGATACTCTTGAAAGCAGAACAATGTGCAGTAAAAGGTTATACAGAGATCTGCAACATGACTGCAGGCAAAGACCACAGGACTTATGACCTAGCATTGGCTATTCTTAATGAAGAGATTGAACATGAAGCATGGTTCAGTGAAATACTTGGAAAAGGACCATCAGGTCACTTCATGAGACCAAACAGACAGAATAGTCCCTTTGTCTCAAAGTTTCTGCATTAATTTTTTTTCTTTTTAGCAATTATTGAATATGATCATATACTTTTTATCAATACAATGACAAATGCAGATATTAAATACACAAATCAGAGGATAGAGATTTTAAATTTTCTTAAGGATAATTATAATCATCCGACGGTTGATGAAGTGTATGACGGTGTAAAAAATAAATTATCAAGGATAACAAAAGCTACAGTCTATCGTAATTTAAAATTTTTGTCAGAGAAAGGAATGATTCAGGAAGTTAATGTAAAAGGAGTTTCAAGATTTGAACCAAATATTAAGCCACATCATCATATTATGTGTAATAGGTGTAAAAAAATACTTGATTTTGAATCAAAGGAATTATCAGAATATGCACTGAAAATTGTGAAGAATTTGAAGGGCTTTAGTGTTAATAATTCTAATACAAATTTTTATGGTGTCTGTAATAACTGTGCATAGGATATATTGTACAGCTCAATAAACCAAAATTTAATACTCAAGGTTCTCTAGACTTCCTTATCACAAAACCACCAATACATAAAACCAGCATAAACAAGCCAATTGGACCACGAAACTCAGGAATCTCTTCAGGATCATCATTTTCCTCTTCCTTATTTTCTTCTTCTTCTTCCTTTTTCTCTTTCTTCTCTTCCTCTTTTTCTTCCTCTTTTTTCTTTCGTTTGTTCCAATCATCAGATTCATTAATAGTTATGACTGGACTGCAATCAAATCTGAATAATTCCCCATTCTCACAATAGTCATAGCCACCGATTGGATAATCATATGTTGCATTACCCATTACCTTATCCTTCGGGCATTTAATATGATCCGGTAGAACCATATTCTTCAAAACCATAATTTCCAGTCCATTGATACAACTAGTCTCTCTGCATGGATTGTCACTATCTTCAATCTCACATTCATCATCAAAGCTTAGCTCACGACCTTGACTAGCAGATGCTTGAATAATTTCTTTTTGGATTTCAATAGTTGCGGATCCATTTGTCTTGACAACAAAACCAAATATTTCTGGCAGATCATTCGGATCACATGACATCATAGTTAATAGAGTAAATGCAAGAAATAGGATTTGTAAGTTTTTTTTAAACACTCTAAAGAGATTTTAAGTGTTTATGTATATATAATTTTAGATTTCAGCAGTGTAAGAATATAAAATTGACATTGTGAAATTCTCTCATCTCCACCTTTCATTTCACTCACTTATGATTTTAGGATGCTGCACTTTTGTTCTTTTTTGCAAATAACTTTTCTGCAGGACATCCAAGTTTTCTCTGCTTGCAGTGTTTGCATGCGAGCGATCCTCTCACAAAACTGTTCCCTACAGAGGTCAGAAAAAAAAGGACTACAAGAAGCCCAAGTAGTATCCAATCAAATCTTTTGATCAGTAAGACCAGGCCAGTCAGAAGAGGGATCAATGAGACAAAAAGATCAGGTACGATATCTTTCCAGGACAACTTTTTTTTTATGAATTTTTTAGGTTGCCCTTTTTTGAACAATATTGAGCACAGTCTTCCTTTTCCTGAGAAGCATCTTTTGCCATAATAATAACAGTTGACACAACTAATCCTCAAAAGGCGGATCTCAAGCAGGATTATGTATATCAGATAAAGAAAGACCCAGCTTGTCCCAACCAAGTACAGTATATATGCTCCGATAGCATATACAGCGATCTGCAGAGAATTTGCCAGAATTACAGATGAATAAGGATAATTGTCATAATAATCTGATGGTGGCATATTTTGATATATAGGCTGTCCGGAAATAAATATTTTTCTGTTATACAAGAGGCAAAAGCAGATTGAAATTGCATAAAGACTAAACAGCCACCAGGGTAACCACGTTCACCATGTCCTTAATCCTTTCTCCTTTCCATTTGAAACTATTTACCGAAAAGTATTAAAAAGACCTTAATGTATATTACAATTATAATGAACCTATTCAATCTGAACCATTTTTTGGAAGCAGCAATAATCTTGGTAGGATTTTTCGTAATCTCAAAATCATTCTTATGGATTGTCCAGAAAGTCTTTCTGAGGATAGCAAAGAAGACAAAGACAAAGCTTGACGATCGGCTTGTCGAATCCACAAACAATCCGATTTCATTCCTGCTTGTGGTCATCGGACTTAGGCTTGCAAGTGAGCGCCTGATGCCGGTCACCCTTTTTATCCCTGAGATCCAGGCAAAGATGTTCTATGTCATCAACAATGTTCTGGCTTCAGTGTTAATCTTCATATCAATGGTCATCATCATGAGAGTCAGCGATATTTTTGTTGATCATTTTGGATCTAAGTTTGTGAAAAAGACAAAATCAGATCTTGACGACCAGATACTAGGCATATTCAGAAAGACGCTTCAGGTTATATTCTTTATCCTGGCAATTTTCTACATTCTGACTGTCTGGGATGTCAATGTAATCCCTTATCTTGGAGGATTAGGTATTGCAGGAATTGCGATAGGCCTAGCTCTCAAGGATTCGCTCGCCAATGTCTTTGGCGGTATATCAATAATCCTTGACAGGAATATCCGTGTTGGAGACAAGGTAAAGCTGCAGGAGGGAGGCTATGTAGGTGTCATAGAGGATATTGGATTAAGGTCGACCAAGATGAAGACCTATGACAATGAGATGATAGTCATCCCGAACAGCATATTGTCAAATACAATTATACATAATTACGCCCTTCCCACACCCATGAACAGGGTGTATGTTGATTTTGGTGTTAAGTATGGTAGCGACATAGATAAGGTAAAGAAGGCAGTGATGAAGGCTTTGGATTCTCTTGATGCTGCAATCAAAGATGATTCATATCCTGCTGTGGAATTCCTGCTCATGGACAGTTCATCCCTTAATTTCAAGGCAAAGTTCTGGGTAAAGGATTACAAGGATGCATATTCTGCAAAACTTGAAGCTACTGAAAAGATTTATACCGCACTCAACAAGGCGAAGATTGAGATACCATTCCCTCAGATGGATGTGCATCTGAAGAAGTGACTGCAATTTTTTCTTGTTTTTTCTGATACATTTATATATAAAAGTGCCATAAAAAATTTAATTGTCTTCAAATATGGCAAGATGAGAATCCCAACCCTTTCGCAAGAGCAGACAGTGCTCATAGATGAGAAGAAATGGATCAGGAAGGAAACTAAGATCTTCGAGAAAGTTTTTCCATTTCTTAAGGGACATCTATTGTGGAAAATATTGCTGCTCATTCTTATTCTGATATTCATAATAAACAATATCGCTTTGTTCACAACAATTGTATTTAT
>JAHIYL010000187.1 GCA_018815145.1 Nanobdellota archaeon
ATAAATAAGAAAAAAAGGAAAAAACAAATTTTTTTTGCGATATCTTTGTTCCATAAGAAACTCAGGGGACCGGGTAGGTGTTGTCACAAAACAATAACAAAATGCAAATATTTATATATAAATTACTTTTTCACAGTAGTTACAAAAGCAAACATTTGAAAAAAGAGAGGAAATTAAAAAATTTACGAGGCCCCAAGATGCTAATACAAAAAGAATTTTTGTCAAAACTAAAAGACTTTGGATTAAATACATATGAAAGTAAAATTTGGTCAGCACTCCTCTCTAGAGGAATATCTACAGCAGGAGAGCTGTCAGACATTGCTAATGTGCCAAGATCAAGGAGCTACGATGTTCTTGAATCATTAGAAAAAAAGGGTTTTGTTATTATGAAACTCGGAAAACCAATAAAATATATTGCAATATCTCCTAGCGAGGTTCTTGACAGAGTTAAGAAAAAAATAAAGGAAGAGGCAGGATTACGTGAAAAGCAGCTTGAAGAACTAAATACAAGCGTAGTTCTAGAAGAACTTAATTTATTATATAATCAGGGTGTTGATCTTGTTGAACCCACAGAACTGGCAGGAAGCATCCGGGGCAGGGACAACATATATACACAGATGGAGACAATGATCAAAAATTCTAAAAAGAGCGTGTTTATTGCAACAAGTTCTGAAGGAATAAAAAGAAAATCAACAGAGCTTATGCGTGTAATTAAAAAAGCCAAGGACAGAGGAGTCGAAATAAAGATTGCAGGAAAAATAACTACAAAGAACAAGGATGCTGCAGACAAGCTCTTGAAGGTCGCACACACATATCATGATAAGGATTCCGGTGCAAGATTCTGTGTCGTTGACGATAAAGAAATGCTTTTTATGCTTACAGATGACGCAATAGTACATCCGTTCTATGATGTGGGTGTTTGGGTTAATTCACAATATTTTATCAATTCAATGGTAAAAGCATTTGATGTTGTCAAGTAAATTATTTCTGCCTTTAATTTTCAATTTTTTTGCTGCCAAAAGAAAAATTTTATATATCCTTCCTACGTTTAATGGATAATAATATTAAAAGAGGTGCATAAAATGGCAGGGTTTTTCAATATTGAACAAGTGATACTTTCAATAATTATAGGTACGCTTTTGGCAATAGTATATAGTTTAAGGATTCTTGTCCTCTTAGAAAAGAGGATTGCACGAATGGATTTAAACATAGAACGAATGACGCGGGCAATTGCAAAAGAAGAAATAAAGATAGAAAAAGAAGAAGTAAAGATTGAAAAGGAACTTAGCAAAAGAAAATAATATTTGCACAATTCAAGAATGGGGGGTAGATTTAATTTTGAGGATTTTCATGAAGAGCAAAGTTCTGATGCGATACTGAATACTTTTCATGACATTTATCTGTCTTCTTCCCCAAGCAATCTTTTTTCAAATTTAACCAGACACAGGTTTTTTGTTACCAATGACAATTCTATAGAACAACACATCAAAAACACAGTGGAATTTTTGTTTTTGGGGTTAGATGAAAATAATATAAAAGAAAAATTTCTGTTCAATAAGATAAAGATTGCTTCAGAAATAAGGGTATCAAACACCAACCTATATAAAAACACTGCTTCGAAAATAGGAAGTAGAGGCAGGACATGCATGTTAGCCCCTGCCGCAGCAATTGAGAGAATCATTAAGCACACAAAAAACAGGGAAAACACATTGTTTATGTTTCCGGATTTTATTGCAGATAATTCTCAAGGTGCATTGAAAAGAATAGGGTTATTGGGTGTAAAATCGGAAATTTATGGTGCTTCTGCTCTTTTAAAAGGAATGGAACAGGCAGATGTGTCTATTGTCTATGCAAAAGGGTTTTCTATGGATAAAAAATTTTTGTGCTATCCAGGAAGTGGTCTTTTGGCAACATTGGGGGCAAAAACAGGAACACCACTTTATGTTTTTGTAAATTCGTTCAATATAACTACAAAAGAAAAGGCAAACCAAATGCATTTTGCATCAATTTCACAAAAGAGCCACAGACAATATAGCAATATAAACATTGTAAATCAGAAATATGATTTGCTTTCTTCTGTTCAAATCTCCGGTGTGATAAGTGACCAAGGAACATTTTCACCACCAATTTTCGTGAAAGCTGCAAAAGATAAAAATATGAGATTAATCAAAGCCCTCTCCTAGAAACTCTTTGAACAAAAGACCTTTTGTTTCGGCTGTTTTTTTGTTTATGGAATAGCCCTGTTTGGTTTCTTCCATGTCTTCAGGCACAAGAAAGAACCATTCAGATGTTCCAAACTTTACAGAGACCCATGGTTCCGCCCCAAAATAAAACGCAAAATTCTTTAATTGTGCAATTTCTTTTTTTGGGAAATACTTGTTGTTTTCTTTTGTGATCTTGCATTCAATCGCAACAACCCTTTCACGATTGCTGGCCAGAATGTCTGCAGAAGGGAAATGCGTGCTGCCGGAACCGGCGACCCTGACACAGCCCCATTTACCTGTTTCCCAAAACAAGTTAACAATTTCTCTTTCTCCTTTTGTTCCTTTTGCTTTTGTGTTCATTTTTTTAGGAGGGGCTTATAGAACAGAGCAACACAGGTAGAAACAACAAAACAATATAGCGAAAATAAAAGGCTTAGATTGAGTATGGTCTTCATACCAGAGATGACCTGATATTGTGAAAGCATAATCAGTATTATTATGGCTACATCTATGCCTTTTGTGACATTTAGTGTCATGAAGATCTTATTTTTAAGAGTAAAACCGGCACCAATCAGAGAAAGGTTGACAGTAATGAACCTGAGCAAAATATAAAAAATAAATATTATTGTTCCCCTGACAATATAATCAAAGTCAACAAGAAGGACTGAACCAATCAGAATGAATACAAAGATGTTGAAGATGTATCCGAACAAGGATGTAAATTTTTCAAGTTCGAGCTTATGGCGTATGTGAAAATTTCCAAATATTAGAGCAAAGACAGTAAGAGAAATAACGCCGCTAAAGGAAAACATTTCAGCAAGTATGAATGTTAGTACAGATCCGGTCAGTGCAACAAGATAAGATAGGTTTTCTTTTAGTTTGGTGTTCAGGATGACATATACCACGAATCCAAGAACGCCTCCAAACAGCACACTGAAAAATAGCTGCTTCAAAAAAATTACAATTTCTGTGATAAATGATACATTTGAACCGTTCGCAACAGCAGCCAAGTAATGGAGCAGAATCAGGGGGGCAATTATAGTAAGTGGTCTATTCAACAATGACTCAATTTCTAACAGTTTGATAATTTTATTGTTGGCGGATACTTTAAGTTGCTCAATATTAAGGCCATGATCTATCCCAAACATCAAAGATGAGAAAATTAGAGATAGTACAAGTGATTGGTAAGGGTCAGCTGAGATATCAAAAAGCAAAAACACCGCAAAAGTCAGGAAAAAGACACATGCAAAATAGAAACCAAGAACAAGCCTCATGCTGTATGAAGAAAATTTTTCAACGTCTTTGAATTTCAGGCGGACCGTACTGTCAAATATGACAATTATCATTGCCAGAGTGGAAATCAATATTATAGTGTTATGGGGGAAATTTATGATTCCAAAAGAACCCAGCACCATGCCTGAAAAAACAAGGAATAAGACATTAGATATCTTAAGTTTGTATGCTAAAGCTGAGACGAGCGTTCCCAATAACAGAATCATTGCAAGAAACAGAAGATATTCTTCGACCATTAATTTTTTTACGAAGAATTACATTATAAATTTTTCCCACCAATAACAACGTTGGTTGCTGTAGGAAATAATTTGTTCTAAATTGACAATTTCATCAGGTCGTAGGCACAGGTTGTTTCCTTAAAAATTATTTTTGCTTCATCACATAGGTTTTCTACTGTTTTGTATCTTTGAGAAAAATGGGTCAGAACAAGTTTTTTGACACTGTTTCTGCTTGCCAGGAAGGCTGCTTGTTCAGAGGTGAGATGTTTATATTCTCTTGCCTTTTCTTCATGTTCCTTTGAATAGGCAGATTCACAAATCAGAAGATCAGCATCTTGTGCCAATTTGTTGCAGTTATCACAGAGCAGAGTATCATTGATTATCGCAACAACCTTGCCGCTGACAATGTATGTTGCATCCTTTGGAAGAATTTTCTTTTTGTTCCAGACAATGGTTTTATTGTTCTGCAGATCTCCCAACAGGGGCCCTTCCGGAATTCCAAGCTTCTTGATGTAATTTAATTTGATTCGTCTCTTATCTTTTTCGACAATCCTGAATCCGAACGTATCAATTCCGTGATCCAAGGGGTGTGCATAAACAAAAAAATCCGGTGTTTCAAACAACAATTCTTTCTTTATTTCATGGATTTCATAATCTATTGTGTTTTCAAACACAAAGGCTCTGAACATATATTCAAAAAATTTTTTTGTGCCTATCGGTCCATAGATGTCAATTTTTTTTTTCAAATTCTGAATTATTGAGTGTCTGGAAAAAACCAGGTAGGCCAAGCACGTGGTCGCCGTGCCAATGGCTTATAAGGATTTTTGTTATTTTGCCTGGCTTGATATTTGCAAGCTTCAGCTGCCGCTGTGTCCCTTCTCCACAATCGACCAATATGCCTTCCTTTTCGTGGCTGATGAAGATTGACTGATGATTTCGTTCTTTTGTCGGGACCATGCAGGAAGTTCCTAAAAAATGTATTATCATATTGGTTTGGAAGTTGCATTTTTATTAATAATTATTTATTTTTGGAAATTAGTTGGCATTGACACAAAGAACAATCAGTAATAGGTCAGTATGTTGAAGTTGGTAAAGGATTATCGATAATATCTTTCAAACTTTCTAAGATATTTTTATTATTCATGCGCAGTGTTTGAATAAC
>JAHIYL010000188.1 GCA_018815145.1 Nanobdellota archaeon
GACCTATTACTAAAAATGAAAAACAGAAAGAAACAGAATTCAGGATTGTTTTCTGCTCACATTCTGCTTCACAACGCTTGTCAATGACTTATACACTGAAGGATCTTTTTTTGTGAATCCTGATACAAGCCTCTTGATCGATTCTCTTTTTGAATCTTTTATTTTTAATATGCAACTTCTTTTTACAATAGGAAATTTTTTTTCAAGTGCATATTCTTTGATCAATCCTTCCGGAACAAGACATAATGGCCGGATAATCCCTATCTGTCCTCTCTTTGCACCTACACCAGGATAATATTTCGGCAGCATGGTCGAACTCTTGGACGAATAAAATTCATTCAGAAGGTAGGTCACAATCACATCATCGAGATTATGGCCAAGAGCAATCTTTGTGCACTCATTCTCTTGAGCTATCTTATGAAGTATTCCTCTTCGTAATCTTGAGCACATGAAACAATATGTTCCTGAAGTCTTCTGCTCACCGATCTGCTCTTTTACAACACCTGCAATCCTTGTCTTTTTGATTAGATATGGGATTTCGGTGTTCCTCAGATATTTTTCTGCAGCATCGTATTTTTCACCAAATCCTGAATCAATCATAACAGCAAGAAGTGTAAATTTCACAGGAGATCTTTTTAAGAGGGCAATCAGCATATCAAGCATGCAAAAACTATCTTTTCCGCCTGAAAATGCAACCAGGATCTTATCATCCGTCACTATGAGATCATATTCACATATTCCCCTGCCGACCAGTTGCCTGATCTTTGTCCCTAAATATGCCATTGCACTGATGAATGTGCAGCTGATATATTAAATGATTTGGAAATCCTGCTTTCCTAAGCAAAAATTTTATATTTGGAACCAGTTCAATATTCTGCATGTCTGGCAAAAACAAGGTTTTTAATTTTGAGTCAATAAAAGAAATAACTGAGAAAATATCAAGCTATGTCAGGAATGCAGAGAAAGATTTTGAACATGAGAAAAATATCTATATAGCGATGAGGCAGATGCTAAGTGATCTGAATGAATCAGAGCTGATATCTAAAGACCAATGGTCAAAAAACTTTCTTGCCAGAAGGCATCTGTCATCAATGATCAGGGAAATGAATTCCGAACTCATCACACTGATTTCTTTCAGAAGGACCCACACAGTATCACTGATAAAAGAAAGTTTCAACCTGATTAAAGCTGATCAGGAACAATTGGAGAAAGTTGAAAACCACCTTTTGCGTGCAGTCAATAAGAAGGATACACTGACTGCGATGAAAAAAATAAGGGGACACTTTACAAAATATGTCAACAAGCTCATAGAAAATTCCGTCAGCAACCTTAAACAGGATATTGATGAGCTTGATCTGGAATTAAATCTTACTGAAGAAATAAGAACCAATCTTCACTCACTCATGCGTCATGTAAAGGGAAACAGTCATCTGGGAAAACTCTGCAAAAAATTCAGGCTTATCATGTTTTATCTCGAATTCCGCCTTCTCCTGCTACTTAATTCTCCTGCATATGTCGACTATAACATCAGCGAAGGGTTAGAACTCATCAATGATCTCATAGATGAAAATGAGCTGGATGAAAAAGAAGAGGAAGAAATTAGAATTGAGGTTGATAAATTTGAAGAAGAATTAAAAAAGATACAGGAAAATCTTCCCAATCATTACGAGACACTGATTTTCTCGGTCATTGGTATACATATTAATCCTCATATCAATGATCTCATAGAAAAAGTAAAAGTAGAACCTGAAAAAAATGAAAAAGAACATCTATTTCTGACTCATCTCCTGAGAAAAGATCATGGCAAGATTCTGGAAAACTGGGATGAATCATATTTCCTGGACAATATTGCTGACAAACTCAGGGACAAACTGAAACTGCACCCTGAGATTGTTGAGAATTATCTTAAAGAATTTATCAAGATAAACTGCAAGGACAAAAACAGCAAATTTCACAGAAATGTGGATGAAAAAGTCAAAGAACATCTGCCTCACATGATTGAAGAAAATAAATAGCCCCGCCATGACCATAGGTTTCTTTGGTAGCAACTGAGAGTATATTTTGTCTCATTTTAACGCCTCCGATTGCTTTGACAATAGGATGATTTACTTGCTTATATATTTGTCTTTTTCCATCTTAATATCTCCTGATTTCAGATGCCTGAAAATGACTTTCTTAAGCTCTCTGATCTGTGTTTCCTTCTGCAGCTCTTCAAATGTCTTTGGCTCATCAAGATGCTGCATAAGTTCAAGGTAATCATAATAATCCTCTACCATGGAATCCACAATTTTCTTTATAGGTGAAACCTTCTGGTATTTTTCTTCGAGCACATCAAGCCTTGCTGCAAAATCAGTTATCCAGACCGGCATATTCTTGGCTTCTATCTGCTTTTTGATCTCTTCAAGGATGATATCCCAATCAACACCAAAATCTATTATTGCATTTGAATCAACAACATCTCCATCCCGTTCAGTCAGGGATTTCAAGAGGAAAATATCTTCGGTGGAAAGCCTGTAGATCTCTAAATGATTGAACTTGTACCAGATTTGCGCCCGTTCAATCATACCCTCTGAAAGTTTCATCATGTCACATATCTCATCGTTAAAGACATCAAACCTGTAATTGTCCTTTTGATAGATGCCATTTAACTTGAGCTTCAGATAGGTGCCCTCAAGTTTGTTCACTTTGAATCCTAGTTTTTCCAGTGCATTTGTAAAAACAAGGTATTCCGCTTTGGTCTTTACAACAAGGTCAATATCCTTTGTTGCACCTTTTAATTTATGATATAAAAGAACTGCACCGCCAAATACATAGCATCTGGTTTTTTGGGTAAGCAGAATATCTATTTCTTCGAATATTTTTTTTACTTCATCAAGCTCTATTGCCATTTTAATCCGTAATCCTTTGCTTTTTCCTTAATCTCATTTAAGGGAGGTAAATAATCTTTGGTATTGCCTTTTAAATGTTCAATTATGTCTTTATGTATTTTTTGGTTGACATTAATTAGTTCTTTTTTATGCGTCAGATAAAAAAGGATGTCAAACATATAGTCACGGTATTCTTTGGAGATTTGAAGCGCGTCTGTGTAAACCTCTTTCACTGATAGTTCTTTTTTTGGTAGTCGGTATATTGTTCCAACAGGATAAATCTTTAGTCCAAATTCTGAGAATCTTGAAAAAGCAGTTTTTTCTGCATCAAAATCAAAATCATATCTGAATAACAACTTTTTTTCATCCTTATACAGTATTTGTGCATTTGGTGGAATCCTATAATCTACAATTTTTTTAAATTTATTGTACTCACAAATAAAATCATTCAAAGGCTGCCATTTTTCTGTATTAATACAATAACTCTTATTTGTTTCTTTAATTATTCCAAATTCTTTGAATTCTTTTATATACTGATAAACAACTGATTTTTTTAAATTGGAAGTGGGCTGAATCTTTTTTACTGTTATGGGCCTAAGAAGAGTATACAAAAAAACAATCCTTTTATTTGAAAAAATTCTTCCCAGATTAATCCTTTTTTCTAAATATAAGTTCTTAAGATACTGTGCATGAGTAAACTTTGAAATTAAATAAACTTTTTTTTTCTTTTCAACTAATCCTTCTTTAATAAGGCGAGTCAATGTAAATGACATTTGGGACTGAGTTATTTTTAGTTTTTCAGCTAGTTCTATGCTAGTTAGTCCTGCTTTAGAGTCAATTATTGTCTCCAGCACCTTCAATTGTGTCTTATTTAATACCATATTTTCCATAAA
>JAHIYL010000189.1 GCA_018815145.1 Nanobdellota archaeon
AAACCAACAGCAGAAGCAGTAAAAGAGTCACCAATGTTTTAAAATCAAGCTTAATTGATTTTTTCTTTTGTTTCTTGTTATAATTTATCACAGCAAAAAATATCAATCCTTCAAATAGCAAATACATCGACACAATAGTCAGTTGATCTGAATATATCTGACCCAACTTGAACAACATAGCATCAATCGCAAACAGGACAGCAACTATGAACATATATTTTGTTCCCTTATCCTTGAATATCTCTAATATTGGCTCAAAAAAACCAAGATTATACTGTTTGATATTCAAGAAATATGCACCTAAAATCACAAGCAATACCCCTAGAACTGCAATAAGCGTTGGAATTTCTTTCAAGAAGACAAAACCGATCAAAATCACTAGTACTGGCGTGAAACTGAGCAGAGGAACTGTCTTGGAAACCCCTGAAATATGAATGGCTTTGATGTACAAAAGCATGGCTATTGAATCAATTATCACAAAGACAACCAAAACCAACCAAAAAATATTTGATTTAACATTCAAGCCTTGCCCAATAAGGAAAGGTAGGATGAAAAGAAACGCAAAAAGGCAGTTGTACATGGCAACCTGCAATTGGCTGGATTTCTTGTTCAATGCTCCAATAAGAGTATTCCACGTAGCATTGAATATTGCACTTCCAAGTCCTAATAGTATTCCAATCATTTTTTTCTAATTCATTCAAATATTATTCCAAGAGCTTTTTTGCATCTTCATTTATCTGATCAATATCAAGATTTTTTCCGGTCCAGTGTTTGAACTGTCCAATTGCCTGATACATGAGCATACGATCACCAGTTATTGTCTGGCAGCCTCTTATTCTTGCATATCTAATCAATTTTGTCTCAATCGGATTGTATACAATATCCATTACTATTTGCTTTCCTGTAAAAAATTCTTCAGGAACCAAAGACTCTTCTGGATTTTGATTCATTCCCACACTTGTAGTATTTATTATAATATCTGATTTTCTAATTAACTGCCTGAGCTCTGAAATCTCATCACAATCAGTTTCAAACTCCTCTGCTAATGCTTTTGCCTTATCAAGTGTCCTATTTACAATTGTAATTTCACAACCCTCTTTTTTTAGAGCATATATAATTGCCCTTGCAGCACCACCAGCGCCAATCACCAATGCTTTTTTCGATTGAAGAGATGTCTTTTCCTTAAGTGCTTCGAGCGCACCAATATAGTCTGTATTGAAACCTAAAATCTTTTCTTCCCTCACTACCAATGTATTTGTTGCACCAATCTTTTCTGCTGTCTCATCAAGCCCATCGATAAAATCTACAATTTTTTCTTTATGGGGAACTGTTACAGCTGAACCTGCAAAACCTAACATCCTGAAATTATGCATGAATTCTGCCAGTTCAGACGGCCTTACTTTCATTGGAAAATATACATAATTCAATCCCAATCTCCTAAAATTGGGGTTATGCAAAAATTTTGATTTTGAGTTTTCAGCATGCTCTCCAATGACACCCAGCACTTTAGTGTCTTTGTTTTGTCCTTTGAAATCATATAGATTTACAAGTTCATCAAATGTGATCTGACCAGGTGCAGATGCATTTCCTGGTTCTAAAGATGCATATGTGATAGCAGAACCATATTTTTGCGCAAGTATCCTGGTCATCCAGCCTCTTACGCCCATAGCTATTGCAATAAAGTTTTCTTTTCCCTTCAATAGCTCAAAAATTTTAAAGCAGTCATTAATTGATTCAGCAAAAGTAGCTATCTTAATCATATCAGGTTGAAATGAATTCATCTCATCATATGACTTCTGCAATTCATTAAATTTTGGTGTTTTCTTGAAATCATGATGTGAAAGAATGATTTTTGTTTTTCTTTCTTTTGCTTTACTTATAATTTCCATAACATCCTGTTTTGAAGACTCTATCTCAATATCTATATATCCAGCACCTCTTTCTATTGCTTCAAAAAGCAAAGCCATTCTTGATTCTTCATCTCCACCATAATTTCCACCACATGAAATAGACCTACATGCTACAATTATGTTTTCAGGTGATTTGACCAGGATCTTAATAATATCTTCTTTCTTGATATCTCTAACATGATCCAATCTCACTTCAACCAAATCAGCTAGTCTCAATGCAGTCTTTGTTTTTTCATAAATAGATTCAACTGTTTCTGCAACAATTGAAATACATATTTTTGTCATTTCTTAATAACTCCAACATTTTCTATTATCATTTCAACAATCTGTTCAGGTGTTTTTCCATCTGTAACAATCTCAAAATCCGCAGCTTTCCTGTACAGAGGCAATCTTTGAGGAATAACTTCTTTAACTTCTTCAGTAATTGATTTTCCTGTTAATGAAGGTCTCTGATTTCCTTTTTCATTGTTCTTTTTTAATCGTTCTATTATTGTATTGATATCAGCTTTAAGCCATACAATTTTTCCAGTATCTTTCATCACACTAATATTAAAGTCTTTTACAATCACTCCACCACCACAGTCAATAATAATACCCTTTTCCTTTGACAATTTTTCTAGTAAATTAGTCTCCTCATACCTAAATGCTTCCCAACTATTGTTTTTCACAAATAAATCTATTCTTCCAATGTCTTTTGTTATTTCATCATCCATATAGATAACCTTTTTCTTAAGTTTTTTGCCAAGCAATTCTGAAACAGCGGTCTTTCCTGCTGCCCTATAACCTATGATGTAAATAATATCAGTCATTTTCAATATTTCAGCTCTACCCCAATCTCACTCAATTTATCCCAAAATCCTGGGAATGATTTATTTACGCAGTCAGGATTTCTTATAATTATACCGGGCACTTTCAGACCAACTAAAGAGAACGCCATTGCAATCCTGTGGTCATTAAAAGTCTCAATTTTTGCACCATGCATTTCTGTTCCACCAAAAATTGTAATTGAATCCTTTTCTTCTTCTGTCTTTGTTCCTATCTTATTCAACCCATCCACAATAGAAGCAATTCTATCGCTTTCTTTGAGTCTTAGATTACCAATATTCCTTATCAACGATTTTCCTTTTGCAAATGCTGCCAAAATGCTTACTGTCGGAACTAGATCTGGTGCATCTTTTAGATCAATATCTATTGGTAAAAGTCCTTTGCTACAGGCCACAGTAATTTTTTCATCAGATTTTGTCACAACAGCACCCATTCGGACAAGTATTTCAAGAAATACTTTATCTCCTTGAACTGAATTTGGATTGATATTTTTTACAGTAGTCTTTCCTCCAGTAATAGCAGGTATAGCAAAAAAATAACTTGCTGCAGAATAATCTGTCTCAATATCATATTTTCTTCCAACATATCTTTTACCAGACATTACTTTGAATTTCCTATGGTCCTCATTTATCACGTCAATTCCAAATTTGTGCATGATATCCATTGTAACATCAATATACGGCTTTGACACAAGTTCACCAATAACCTCAATTTTCACATCATTTTCTGCATAAGGTGCAATCATCAACAAAGAGGATATGAACTGACTGCTGACATTTCCTAATATCCTGCACATTCCTCCACGAAGTACACTATCAAATATTTTAACAGGTGGACAGCCATTCTTTCCAACTGCCTCTATCTTTGCCCCTAACTGGACCAATGCATCAACAAGAGGTGCAATAGGTCTTTCCTGAAGCCGCTCCTCACCTGTCAAGACAGTATCACCTGCAAGAGTACAAAGACCTGTCATTAATCTTATGCCTGTTCCAGAACCACCAAAATAAAGTTCTTTTTTTTCCTTTAAGAAATTACCTGATGCGCCATCAACAATAATTTGATTATTATCCTGCATCACGTCAACACCGAGTTGTTTAATGGTGTTAATTAGATATTTTGTATCATCACTCAAAAGACAATTTGATAGTTTTGTTCTTCCATGAGCTAATGACGCTATGACAAGCGCCCTGTTGGTATAGCTCTTTGAACCGGGAAGTAAAACCTTTGTTTTTACTTCATGATCCAAAGGGACTATCTCAATTTTTTGCATTCTAAAACTGCCTCACGAACAATTTTTTCATCAACATGGAAAGAATACTGTCTGTTCTTTTTTTTTACTTTACCAACTTTTTCAACTATGACAATCCTGTTTTTTCCTACTATTGATTTCTTGTCCAATGTCATGGCACCAATCATTGCATCGATATCAAAATTTGTATTTGTTGAATCAAAAATATCAAGTCCTTTTATCAGTTCAAATATCCTATGGAATTCCTGCTCATCCAACACATTTGTTTTCACTGCGATTCTTGCTTCTGCCACCATGCCAAAAGCAACTGCAAATCCATGTAGTACAGAATACTGGCTTGTCTTTTCAATCGCATGACCTATAGTATGCCCAAAATTCAATGCCTGGCGAAGACCGGTCTCTTTTTCATCTTTCTCAATGACAGCCCCTTTCAGATAGCAGCATTTACCTATCACATATTTCAATACTTCTGCATCCTTTTCAAGAAGCTCCTTCTGATACTTCTCAATGAAATAGAAAAGCTCTTGATCAAATATTATTGAATACTTGACTGCTTCAGCAAGGCCGTTCTTGAACTCAACGTCCGGAAGGGTCTCCAAAAAAGAAAAATCTTCAATAACAAAGGATGGCTGATGAAATGCACCGATAAGATTTTTCCCAAATTCTGTATCAACACCTGTCTTACCACCTATAGAACTATCTACCATAGCAAGAAAGGATGTCGAAACCTGGATGTAAGGTATGCCTCGATTGAATGTTGCAGAAACAAATCCTGCAATATCACCGGTGACTCCTCCTCCAAAAGCAATTATGAGTGAATCCCTGCCAAAACCCTTTTTGAGCATCTCATCTTCGATAGCTTCTTTTGTCTTCCTTGTCTTCTGCCTTTCTCCAGCTTTGAATGCTATCATATCTGCTTTAATCCCTTCTTTTTCAAGAGACTCAAGCATTTTCTTTCCATGGTATCTTTTCACATTCGTATCTGTGATCACCAAGATTCTTCTTGCTCCATGCTTCTGAAGAATATATTTTGGCAGGGCTGACAGAATATTTTCCCCAATTAGTATGTCATAGGCTCTAATCTTCTTTCCCCCTGGCAGGATCCTGATCCTTTTTCTCATCATAAATTCCTTCCCATGACTTTGCAGATTGGCTTCAATTCTTCCAGGATTTTTGAGAATTGTTCAGGATAAAGTGACTGTTCTCCATCACTGAGTGCCTGTTCAGGATTTGGATGTACCTCAATCATAAGTCCGTCTGCACCGGCAGCAATACTTGCGCGCGACAATGGCAGGATCAATCCTCTTTTACCGGAAGAATGGCTTGGATCCACCATCACCGGAAGATGGGTTGCCTTCTTCAAAGTCGGTACTGCACTTATATCAAGTGTGTTCCTGTAGGCAGTCTCAAATGTCCTTATTCCTCTTTCACATAATATTACATCCTTATTTCCCCTTGACAGGATGTACTCAGCTGCCATTATGAATTCAGAGATTGTTGCATTCATTCCTCTTTTCAGTATCACTGGAATATTTACCTTTCCAACTTCCTTAAGAAGATCAAAATTCTGCATGTTCCTTGCCCCTATCCTCAGCATATCGACGTATTCAGCAGAAATCTTCACATCACGTACATCCATCACTTCTGTCTCTACAAGAAGACCGGTCCTCTCCTTGACCTGCTTCAGGAGTTTCAGTCCCTTTAGCCCCATACCCTGGAAGCTGTATGGACTTGTCCTTGGCTTGAAAGCAGATGCCCTAAGAATCTTTATTCCGACTTTTTTCAGGAACAGTGCTATCTCCATTATCTGGCTTTCGCTCTCTATGGAACAGGGCCCTGCAACTATAACGAAATCCTTTCCGCCAATTTCCACATCTCCTACCTTGACTATTGTATTGTCAGGCTTATACTCTCTGCTTGCCAATTTGTATGGTTTAAGGATGCTTGTTATCTTTTCAATGCATTCCATTGCTTTCATGCCATCAAGGGCTTCTGTCCTGGAATCACCAATTACTGCAATGACAGTCCTTTCAATTCCGAACAATGGAACCGGTTCAAGTCCGTTCTCCCGGATCTTGGCCATTACTCTTTCTGCTTCCTTCTTTGATGTCTTTGGTTTAAGTACAATTATCAATTTTTTTCACCTTCCATTATGTCTCATTTTATTCTTTAACCTGATTGTTTTATTAAACCTTTTGGAGAAAATATCTGTTTGATATCAACCAAAAGGTTTTTACCAATAAAAAAAATAATATCCAAAAAAACTAAAGAAACTTACAGCTAGAAAAACCATTGATTTTCTTATGCCAGCTGATTTCATTGAAACAAAAGTAAATCTTAAGTTATATATAAATATTTAGGAAATGATTTTTATAGAGGAGAAGACCGTCGAAATGGAAACCTTTATATAGGACTTTAAATATTAAAGAAGTATAATAATCATTACGGGGTGGAGAATAATGACCGAATCAGAAGAAAACAAAAAATTTTCAAAACAGCTTCTTGGAAAAACAATAGTCAGCAAAACCGGAAAAAGATTTGGCGAAGTGGGAGATATCATCTTTGAGACAAAATCAGGAGAACTGATCCATATGGTTGTCACAAATCCAACTTCTTATACTGAAAAACTTGAATTAGAAAAAGACAAGCAGGGAAGGATCTTAATTCCATTCTCAGCAGTGATTGCTGTCGGTGACTTCATGG
>JAHIYL010000190.1 GCA_018815145.1 Nanobdellota archaeon
TAATTAATTATTTAAAAAAATTACTGTATTGCTCTTGTTTTTGTGATTTATGCGCAAAAGTTTATAAGCATGATGAATATTTCGACAGAGATAATGCAAAAAGATGGCTTATATACCGGGTTTTTGCAGCAAACTAGGAGGAGACAGAATGGCAGAATATAATAAAGGCGGTTCCGGAAGGAGCTTTGGTGGTAAGAAGAGTTTTGGAGACAGAAAAAGCTTTGGTGAAAAAAAAAGCTATGGAGACAGAGGCAGTTTCGGTCCAAAAGAATTGCATGATGCAAAATGCTCAGAATGCGGACAGGATTGTCAGGTCCCTTTCAAACCAACTGAAGGAAAACCAGTGTACTGCAGGGAATGTTTTAGGAAGAAAAGAAGCTATTGATGCTGTTTCATCCGAATAAAAAATTCTAAATTTTTTTGTTTATTTTTTATTTTGATTGATTTTATGAATAATTATTATTTAAATTTCTCATAATCTATAATTTTTTTTTCATAGGTTGATAGACAAAACCAAATTTTCTTTTTACTAAGCCCCTTGTTTTTTTGTAACCTATCCGTTGATAAAATTTCACTGCAAAATCTGAAGCATAAACTTTAATTTTTATTGAACCTTTTTTTTTGTAAATATTCTCAATTTTACTCATAAGCTTTTTTCCAAAGTTTTTCCCATGATATTTTTTATCAATAAATATCCTGTTTATGTGATCAGGAAAAGTAGCTTCAACCATTCCAACAATTTGGTTATCTATTTCAGCAACATATACATCTCTTGTTTTGGCTCTTTGATTTTGTTTTTCTGGCGTCTGTTCATTTCTAAACATTGTTTGTCCATTTTTTGTGAAATCTTTTGCAACAAATTCATCAAATACTGAATTCACAAGATTGCATACTTTCTTTACATCTTTTGAAAAATATATTTTCTTATAATCATTTGTTTTAATAGTATAACTAAGTTATATTGTGTTTGCTTTTGGTGATATTCTCGCAGCATTCAACAGTGTTTTCCAGAAGCATGGCTATTGTCATAGGTCCTACTCCGCCGGGGACAGGGGTTATGAATGCTGCAATATCTTTAACATCATCAAAATCAACATCACCGCAGAGTTTTCCATCAATCCGATTGATGCCGACATCTATTACAATCGTACCTCTCTTCACCATATCTTTTGTTATCAGATGAGCTTTACCGACTGCTGCAATAAGTATATCTGCTTGCTGGGTTTCTTCTGACAGATTCTGTGTCCTTGAATGGCATATTGTGACTGTCGCGTGTTCATTCAGGAGCAGGATTGATACTGGCTTTCCGACAATATTGCTTCTGCCAACAACAACTGCTTTTTTGCCTTTGATATCAATTCCTGTTGATTTTATCAATCTTATGATTCCTTTTGGAGTGCAGGAGACTATTGCCTTGTTTCCCAGGAATAGATTGCCTGCATTTTCCGGCAAAAATCCGTCTACATCTTTACGGATGTCAATATAGGACAATAAATTTTTCTCATCTATCCCTTTTGGAAGAGGCAGCTGCACCAGTATTCCGTGTATCTTTTCATCGTCGTTCAGTGCCATGATTTTTTTGATCAATGCTTGTTCAGACACATTTTCCGGAAACCTGTGGATTTCAGAATATATCCCTGCTTTTGCGCAGGCTCTCTCTTTGCTCCTTACATAGATCATGGATGCAGGGTCATAACCTGCAAGAATCACAGCAAGACCAGGTTTCTTTTCCATGGGTGCAATTTTTATCCTGATATCTTCTTTGATTTGATCAGCCAATGCTTTTCCGTCAAGTATCATTTTTTCTGGTTACCTTTAATGATTCTATCTTCAGTGACAATGATGTCCACAGGGATGTCATGCAATTCAACCGGTACGTCATTGACTATCTGGAATTCATAGCACATACCTATCTTCAATGCTTTTGTCTTGCATAGAAGCTTGTCATAATAGCCTCCGCCAAAGCCAACTCTATGGCCATGCATGTCAAATACTATTCCAGGCACTATTATCAAGTTAACATCATCAAGATTTGCCTTTCTTATGAATTTTTTCTTTGGTTCAAGAATTCCGAATTTTCCTGTCTCAAGCTCAATGAAATCTTCTATCTTTGATAGAAATATCTCTTTTTCTTCAATGTATGGGACAATCACATTCTTCTTGTCCACCAATGCTTCTCTTATCAATGAATGGGTGGCGACTTCGCTTTCAAACGAGACATAGAAAAGGACTGTACCTGCTTTCCTGAATTCATCAAGGTTCTCCAGCCTTTTTTTGATACTGATATCTTTTTCATCAAGATCTTCTCTTGAAAATCCATTCCTGAGCCTAAGTATCTCCTGCCTGATTTTTTCTTTCATTTTTCATGACCTGTTCAGTGCTTTTGCACCTATATCCTTTCTGTAATGCATGTTTTCAAAATTTATCAATCTTGCGGCCTCATATGATCTGTCAATCGCCTGCCGGATATTTTTACCTATTCCTGTGACACCAAGCACTCTGCCGCCATTGGTAAATATGCCATCTTCATGGTTTTTTGCACCTGCATGAAATACCATGACATCAGGTACATTCCCTGCCTTTTTCAGGCCTGTTATTGGTTTGTCTTTTTCATATTTTCCAGGATACCCTCCGCTTGCAAGTACAACACAGCAGGATGCCATATCCCTGAAAATAACTTCTGTCTCATCAAGAGTTTCGTCGATGCAGGCCTCAAGGACAGGAATGAGATCAGTTGCCATGAGCATCATTATTGGCTGGCATTCAGGATCCCCGAACCTGCAGTTGAACTCTATCACCAAGGGGCCTTTTTCAGTTATCATCAGCCCGCCATAAAGGACGCCTTTATATGGTGTTCCTTCTTTTTCCATTGCCCTTATTATCGGAAGCATGATGTTCTGCATTGCATTTTCATGGAGCTTCTTTGTGATGACCGGCGCAGGGCCATATGCACCCATTCCACCTGTATTAGGGCCCTCATCATTATCATAGGCAGGTTTATGGTCTTGTGTGGAAACCATTGCCTTGGCAGTCTTTCCATCTGAAAAAACTAAAAAAGATGCTTCTTCACCAACCAGTCTTTCTTCTATAACAACAGAATTCCCAGCATCACCAAATATTTTTGCATGCATGATCTCCTTAATTGCTTTGACAGCTTCTTCTTCTGTCTTGCATACATAGACTCCTTTGCCTGCAGCAAGACCGTCTGCCTTGACAATCCTTGCCCAGGAATTATCTTTAACAAACTGAATTGCCTTTTCAGCGTCATCAAATATTTCACCTTTTGCAGTTGGAATATTGTATTTCCACAGCATCTTCTTTGAAAAGACCTTGCTCCCTTCAAGGTTTGCTGCAAATCTCTTTGGCCCGAAAATCCTAAGATTATTTTTTTCAAATTCATCTACAATGCCATTGACAAGGGGGGCTTCAGGACCTGCAAGAGTAAGGTCAATATTATTTTGTTTTACAAAATTTATGATCTCTTCATTGTCCATGATGTCAAGGCCAATATTTTCCGCAACCAGCGATGTGCCGCTGTTGCCAGGAACGCAGAATATCTTCTCAATTGTTTTATCCTGTGATATTTTCCAGCACAATGCATGCTCCCTTCCGCCTGAACCAAGAACCAATATCTTCATAAATCATCACCCCTAATACCAATAGATTCAGATTGATTTTATATGTTTTTTGAAAAATCGGATTATTTTTTTTCTGTCAAAACGATATATGCCTATTGATAATGATATTAATATGAAAGTCTCTGTTGAAAGCCCTGCGATCGATCCAACAGATATACCGTAAGTAATCCAGAATGGCCTGATAGTCATCAGCAATAATCTTAAGTATTGAGTATTTTCATTCCAGAGTGCAATTGATTCGATGGTCATTGCAATCACAGGAAAAAAACTGATGATGCCATTCCAAGAGAGAAGTCCGGCTATCCAAAATATGGCAATAAACAGATACAACCAAAAATTATGTTGAGCCCATTTATGTTTTTCTTTAAGATTGAATACAATTACCCTTATACCACCAATCAGGTTCATTAATGCAGCAGTCAGTGCACCAAGAAGAATGAAATGAAAAAAGAACAGGAATGATGCTACGAGAAATGACATAAGGATGAATTTTCTATTGTCTTTTTGAAATCCTAGGACAATAAAGAACATTGCTGCAAATCCAATCAATTGAATATATAATTCCTGCATATCTTTAAAATAAAATCTAAACATAAAAACTTAACTTTTTATAGTAGATAAGAAAAAGATTTCTTTTGTATCAGGTGTGATTTTTATTTTGCTTGGTGTTATTGGACTATTGTAAAAAATATGATAAGAAAAACAAAAAATAAAAAAATAGTAAAGTCTATTTCCACATCCAGCCAAAGAGCCCTTTTGACTTTTTCTCTTTTTCTGCTTTTTCTTTTAGTCTCAATTGCTCCTGCTCCATGCTTTGTACCTGTTCCTGCAGCATGGCTTTTGCCTCATCATAGCAGTCTTCACAGTCTTTCATCAGTTGCTTGAGTTCCTGAAGCTTATTCTGGTTCTTTACAACTTCTCCTTCAATCTCTTCAGCAGCTTTTTCATCCCCTCCTGAAAAAAACCTTGCCAGACCGCTCTTTTTGCTAATCTTTTCTTCTGCCTGGACTGTTGCCTGAACAGAATTGTCAAATTCTTTTGCAATCTCAGACACTTGCGGACCAATTCCGCCCAGGACATCCTTCATCTCGAGCATCGCATGCACTGCAACCCTGACCTGATTTTGGCTCTTGACCATCTCAGAATCCTTAGTCTTTACCTGTTCACCATTTCCTGACAGTTCTTTTTTTTTTGCTTCAATCTTTTGTTTTACTACTTCCATCTTCTGCGTCTGCAACTGTTCTTTTTCCTGTATTTTCAATTGAGATTCTTCTCCTTTGTTCTGAGTAGTAACCAAATTTTCATTATTAATGTTGTTTTCATTATTACCTGTGTCCTCAGGCATATTTCCCTTATCCCCATCAGCACCCTGTCCCATCTCTCCGTCCGGGCCCTGGAAGACTTCAGGCTTTTCATTTGCAGATTTTGCAGCTGCCATGCTTAATATCAA
The DNA here is from genome assembly GCA_018815145.1 of Nanobdellota archaeon. Taxonomy (GTDB): domain Archaea; phylum Nanobdellota; class Nanobdellia; order Woesearchaeales; family GW2011-AR15; genus WJJD01. The sequence continues at coordinate 5,089 of JAHIYL010000190.1, forward strand.
TACTCCGACAATCAGATAAACAAAGAATTTATTCATTTCTGACTCACCTCAACTTTTTATATATAGTATATGATATAGTATGATTATTGTCATTATATAAATATTTTGTAATTAGAATCAGTAATGTGCTATTTATTGTGGTTCACTCAGGTCGCAGATGTGATTGCTGTCTGCGTCCTGATATATGCCACAGCTGCCTGGATAGGGTTCTTCAACAATACCTCTTGGGCAAATGGGAACAAATTCTTGATTGATTTCAGATGCTGTCTGCTCCATAGGTTGAGCTTTGGTAGTGCATCCAACAAATGATACAGACAGTATAACTAATGCGATGATAATAAAATTTCGCACTATTTTTCACCTTTTTTAATAAGTTTTTTTGTCATAGTCACAATCCAGTTCCAATGCAGCATAATATGTGCAAATACAAGTATACCCATGACAACACCTGACCAATCATGGATGAGAGTAATTGTTAAAAGAGGCAATCTTATTTTATTTACAATAATGAATGTAAGGATTTTTGGAAGCTTGATTATGCCTGTGAAAAAGACAAGCAAAAAACTGATTCCCATACCTATATCGATGACATAATTGAGCATGTTTCTTTTCATTGTCTTATGACTTTTGTAGGATATAAATATATTTTTTCCATTACAAAATAGTCTTCTGAAAAATCTTTATTTTTACATTTATAAACATTATGTATGTCACGTCCATCAATTTCAATATCGATAAATTTAAATGCTACCTAGAAATAAACCAATTGGTAAGACAAAAAATGATCACATATTTCAGAAAAGCAAGCACAGATGAAGTTCTGGTCGAGCGGGATAAATTGGAGACAGGAACATGGATAGATGTCAGGAGCCCTATCCATAAAGAGATAAAGTTCCTGAGCGAGACACTTAATATTCCTGAGGAAGAGATAAGGATATCGCTGGATCCTGACGAAAAGCCGAGGATTGAGATAGAGAAAGAATATAAGATGATAATCATCAGGCTGCCATATATAGATGAAAAAAATGAACTGAACATCACGCCTATGGCTATCTTTATCCTGCCAAAATGCATCCTCACAATTTCTATTGAGACCACTCATGTGCTCACCGATTTCATTGAGCATAAGGTAAAAAATGTCTTTACAACCAAAAAGACCAGGTTCATGCTCCAGATTCTAAAACGTGCTAATTACTACTTCCAGAAACATCTTGATGAGGTTGAAAAAAAGATCGAGTCAACTGAAAAGACACTTCTGAAATCATTCAAGAACCAGGAAATCATTGAACTTCTGAAATTCCAGAAAAGCCTGGTATACCTTAATACTGCAGTAGTCTCAAACGACAAGATACTTGAGAAGATACTTAGCGGAAAGATACTCAAATTATACAATGAGGATGAAGACATACTTGAAGACATTGTGATTGAGAACAAGGAGTCAATAGAGATGGTCAACATCTATACAAATATCCTTGCGAATACTACTGATGCATATGCTTCAATCATCTCGAATAACCTGAATATTGTGATGAAATTCCTGACATCTGTCACGATCATACTTGCTATCCCGACGATTGTCTCCAGTTTCTACGGGATGAATGTACCTCTGCCGTTCCAGCACACGCAGTTTGCATTTCAGTTTCCCTTTTTCATATCGATTCTCTTGATGGGTGTTGCCATAGGCTGGTTTGTCAAGAAGAAATATTTCTAGGATTAATGTATTTTGATGAGTTATAAAGAATTTAACAAAACTTTTTAACCTCTCTTTATTTCATATACGCTAAAATGAAAACACTGATTATCTTTGGAAGCAAGTCTGACGAGAGGATTTATGGTCCGATAAAAAAAGAATTAAAGGAATCTGATTTTAAAATATGTTCAGCCCACAGGACGCCTGATTTTTTAGACGAAATTTTAAAGAAAAATTATGACTTGATAATTACCGGTGCAGGCCTTGCTGCACATCTGCCGGGAGTCATTGCCTCAAAGACAATAGCGCCAATATTAGGTGTTCCCTGTTCAGGAAATTTCGGAGGTCTTGATGCACTGCTGTCAATCATGCAGATGCCCCCTGGAATACCTGTACTTTGTGTGGGGGTTGACAATGCGCCGGAAGCTGCGAGGAATGGCAATCTAATCAGAAATAAGTTTGAAAAAGTGAATATTATAAAGAATTCTGAGATAGACATCGAGAAGCTTGAAAAGATGGATGAGATCTTTGCTGATTTTAATGTGAAGACTGAATTGGCAAAAGAGCTTGATGATTTTGCGGTGAATATAAATTTTGTGCAGGTGCATAAAAGATACGAAGAAAAATTCTCACAACTCTCTCTGGTCATAAATATTCCAGTGTTGGAGAACACAATACCTGATGATGCAACCAGATTGATTGAGCTCACTAAAAAAGGGCTATGGGTTGGATTGAATAGATTTGAGAATGCTGCGCTTGCAGCTGTTGAAATTTTGAATCACGATGGCAAGTATTCTGAAGGGCTTAGTTCCAGAAGAGAAGACATGAAAAAGAAGATCTTGGCAATGAATGAGTAGATAGATTTGGGATTTAATAGCTTAGATAGTACCGACGATTCGCAGAAATATATTTAAAAAAAACAAAACATTTATATACTATAGCACTTCTATAGTGTTACTATGGTAACCACAATTCAAGTTAGTGAGGAATTAAAAGATAGGCTTGCTCTTAGAAAAATGTCTGATAAAGATAGATATGAAGATGTTATTTGGGATCTTTTAGAAGACACTCTAGAACTAAATGAACAAACTAAAATAGAAATAAAAACTGCAAGAAAAGAATTTTCAGAAGGTAAATTTGTAACACATGCAGAGCTAAAAAAAGAATTGGGAATATAAATGTACGATATATTTTACTCTAATTCTGCAACAAAATTTCTAAAAAAATTGCCAAAGCAAAAA
>JAHIYL010000191.1 GCA_018815145.1 Nanobdellota archaeon
ACTGTCAGAATTTATTCACTGTAATTCACAAAATTTTATCCCCTTCTTCTCTTTTTCGCTATCCTTTATCATAACTGTCATTGTATTCATATTTACCTAACGCTATTTAACATCTATTTATAAACACTTATCAATTACTAACGAAAGCTTTATAAATAAAACACAATTTTATATACTACATCATGGATAAAACCCTGCTTAAACAGATAATAATTGACCAGCAGGAATCTTTTATTAAAGACGATAAGCTGATACAAAGAGATATTGACCTGGACAATTATTTAAAAGGAAATGAAATAATAATAATTTCAGGCATCAGAAGATGCGGAAAAAGCTCATTATTAAGGCTAATATCTAAAAGGCTGGATGGAAAAAAATTATTCATAAATTTTGATGATATCAGGTTTACGGATTTTAAGATTGAAGATTATCAGCTCCTTTCTGAAATCATGCTTGAGATGTATGGACCAGACAATAAGCCCTATCTGTTTTTTGATGAAGTGCAAAATCTCCCCTCCTGGGAAAGGTGGGTGAACAACCTTCATGATCAAAATTACAAGATATTTGTGACAGGCTCAAATGCAAGCCTGTTGTCCTCAGAGATTTCGACATATTTGACTGGACGGAACAAAGTCATTCCACTTTTCCCATTCTCATTCAAGGAATATCTAAGTCTGAACAACATAGAATATGGACCTTCAGAAAACCTGACCACTTCAAAAAAAGCCTTGCTCAGGAAACTGTTTGAAGATTATTTTACTCTTGGAGGCTTCCCGCTGATTTTAAGGAATAATGACATATTATTATCAAAGCAATATTTCAATGACATATTATATAAAGATATAATCAATAGGTACAGAATAAGGCAGGTAAAAGAGCTGAAAGATCTTATAATCTTCTTATTCAGCAATGTCGGCAATATATATTCATACTCAAACCTGAAGAGAATATCCGGAATCAAAAGCTTGAGCACTATAAAAAATTTCATAGATAATCTTGAAAGTGTTTTTTTGTGCTATCAGATAAAAAGATTTGATTTTTCAATTAAAAAACAAAATGTATCATCTTCAAAAGCATATGCCAGTGATAATAGTTTTTTAAAGACAATCTCATTTAATTTTTCAGAAAATTTTGGGCGACGTCTGGAAAACCTTGTTTTTTTGCATCTGAAAAGAAATAATAATGAGATCTATTATCACCTGAATAAAAAGGAATGTGATTTTGTTGTAAAAAACAGGTTGGATATTGCTGCTGCATACCAGGTAAGCTATTCTTTAAATGATCCAATCTCAAAAAAAAGGGAAATAGATGGATTGATAGAAGCAATGACCAGATATAAGCTGAAAAAAGGGCATATCCTGACATATGACAATGAAGAAACAATAGCCTATGAAAATAAGAAGATAATCATTTTGCCTACATGGAAATGGATGCTTGAAAAAAATCAAGAGAACTTCTGAGAAAGTTATTGTTTTTGTTCTAACAATTCCCTTACTCTTCTAAGCACTCTCTCCATCTTCTTCTCATCCTTTCCCTCCTCTCCCCACGTGACTATAAGAAGGTTCTTTGTAGATAGGTCAACTGAAGTCTTCTGCGAATCCTTGTAACCCACAACTGCAAATATCCTGTCATCATCCTCAAGAATGATTCTTCCTGGCTTTATCTTCTGATTGTTCTTCTGACCATATGGAAGATATTCATCACCATCACGCGCAAACCTAACCTTTATCTTTCCGCTTATCTTGTCAAGATCAAAAAGACCTATAGAAGTCAGTTCTTCAACAGAAGCGATATTTCCTGCATCGACAGCTGAATTTATATCTGGAAATTTCCCTAGAGACAAGTATCTTTTTATTATTGCTTCAGCTGCAGAAGCCACATCTGTCAATCCAAGCTTCTCATGAAAAACCCTGTATTGTAACAATTCCTTGTTTTCCTCGATATTTTTGGCTCCCTTCCACTTATCAATCAGTTTTTTCTTAATAACTTCATGAGCTTCTTCTTTGTTCTTTATTTTTACTTCCTTTATTGTTTCTGTAGCAAGCAAAAGAAGAGGAAATTTCTCTTTTATCTCTCTGCTCAGCAAAAACACACCTTCATCAATGAACAATTCATCTTCCTGTGCAAAAATGGAGAATAATCTATCCAGGTTCACTTCAAACCCTGATGCAGGCATCCCTACCGAGAAATTTCCAAGCACCTTGGGATGCAGTTCACCTAATATCCCAACTTCAATATTTTCAACAAAAATTCTTCCGGACCGTCCGGGAATAAAACTCGGAAGGTCATCTTCCTTCACTTCATAGCAAAGCCCGATAGAAGAGAACAGATAATCCATGACCTGCCGGGCCCTTGTATAATCTGTATCCTTGGCACATGAGATAAATGCAAGATGCGAATCCTCTCTTACCCCTGTGTCCTCTGCTTCATCTTTTTCAAAAGCATACCCTATCTCAAAAATTTCCTGAGGATATTCATTATGGAGATTGTCCTTCAACACCTGCATCAGCGAAGGCAGGATCCATGTGCGAAGGATATTATAGTCTATTGTCAATGCATTTGCAAGCTCAACAACATCTTTTTCGCATTCCATGAAGACAGTCTCTTTTTCCTTGCTGGAGATATGATAAGTAGAGACCTCAAATGTGTTCAGGCCAACCAAAAGATTGGCAATCTTTGACTTGAATACTTCGATGGGTGATTCCTGGCCAATTGTAGCCTTATTAGGGATTTTAGGTACAAAATTTTCAAATCCATATGCGATTGCTATGTCTTCCACAAGATCAATCTGATGTATTATATCTGCCCTATAGCATGGAATCAAAGCAATTCTATCCTGATATCCAAAACCCATCTTTGCAAGCAGAGCCTTAAGATCCTTTTCCTTCAGGTCCAAACCCAGCTTCTTGTTTACATAATCAAGCTCAACCTTCATCTTTTTGAAAGATAGGTCCGGAGTCCTGATTTTCTTATCAGGATAGACCACTTCCATAGATTCAATCCTTCCTCCCATATCACTGATAGCTGTGACAAGGATATTGAGAACCATCCTGCAGATATTAAGGTCAAAACCAGAGACCTCAATAAAAGCCTCTTTTGTTTCTTCTGTTATCTTGCCTGTAAGATGAGAGTTGATTATAGGAGTGAAACTCAATACCTTAGCTTCAGAATCTGAAAAATACGCATATCTGTCAAGGTTTTCAACAAGATGGGCATACTCCCTTCCGGCAGGATGCTGTGAAAGTATCTGCCGGGCATTAATCTCTTTTGGAAATTCCAGCGGCCTGAATACAATTCTGTCAGGTTGATCAGATTTGAGATAGATTGGAAATTTTATCTTTTCACATGGATATATGCCTATCGCTGCCTTTTTCCTTCTTCTGCAAAAAGTGATGTGCAATTTTTCCTGCACATCAATGATCTCTTTGATCTTATCATCATCCAGTTTCAGGTTCCTTACAATGCAGCATGCAGTATAAGGCCTAATCTTTTCCATACCTTTTTGCACAAAACATTTCTGGCCTGATGATTTTGCAGAGTACTCTCTAAGTCCCGGCTTATTGCCAACAAATGAGGCAAGTGCTCTTCCAAGTCCCTGCTCAGACAGCATATCAGGCCTGTTTGGTTCAACTTCAATGCTGATCTCATCCTCGCCAATCTCCTCTACAGATAAGCCAAGATAGTTTATTCTTTCAGCCAGGGCTTTTTCTGATAGCTTTTTTCCAATGAGTTTTTCAAGCACACTGCGGTTGACATTTATTGTTGGCATTTTTATAGTTGAATATTTATTTTTACTATTGTCTCCTCCATGACACACAATTTTGAATACAATTATGGCGGTGATGATGATATAGGCACAGACGGACATTTCCTGAACAGCGGAAATATCCTATTCGGCATACGCCTCATCTGGCCATATCATCACCGCCGTGGTATCGCGTCACGGAGGCAATGTAAAACTTTTTCTATCCCTTCACAAACTTCATCAATTCATCCATATCCTTCCTATGCTTCTTCTCATATGATTCAAGTGCATCATTTGCATTTGCAGTCATCATGAAGTTCAGGTCTTTGTTCTCTTTTGAGAGCTCTGTTGACTCCCTTCTGACTGATAATTCTTTTAAGTATTTTTTTGATAATTCTTCCATTGTAATCTACCTCATCCATAATTTCAAATCCTTGATCTGCTTAAGATCATTCCGATAAAGATCCCTAATATCTGAAAGACCCCAGTATTCCATTATCTGTCTGTCGAGTCCAAGTCCCCACGCCAATACAGGGCATTCAAAACCTAATATAGGTTTCACCACTTCAGGCCTGAAGACTCCGGATCCTCCTAATTCAACCCATTCTTTTCTGACCGGATGAAAGACAGAGACCTCTGCAGAAGGCTCGGTATAAGGGAAATGTGATGGCTTGACCCTTGCATCAGGAAAACCCATCTTCCTGAAGAAATCCTTCAGATAACCTATATGATGGCACAGATTGACATCAGGATCCACCACAATCCCTTCAACCTGATAAAATTCAAAAAGATGCTTCCAGTCAAGGGACTCATTCCTGAAATTCTTGTTCACTGAAAAGAATTTTGCCGGCAGATCCTCTTTTTTCAGCTTTGATATAGTCTGTGCTGAAAGTACAGTAGTATGGGTCCTTAAAAGGTTCTCTTTGGCCTTCTCTTCACTCCATTTTGTCTGCCATCCCATTGAACCTGTTGTCCACCCGTTCTCATGTGTTGCCTTCACCCTCTTGACCAACTCCTTGTCAGTCAACTTTCCTTTTGCAGGGTCCTTGAGATAGAATGTATCCTGCATCTCTCTGGCAGGGTGATCCTGTGGCACGAACAACGCATCAAGATCCCAAAAGGAAGACTGAACAATTGTGCCGCTCATCTCAGTGAAACCAAGCTCCAGCCAAATCTTTTTTATGTATTCAACAGCTTGTCGTGTAAAATGTCTTCTGCCCCCATATATTTTCGGCACTTTTGCAGTCACATCAAATCTCCTGAAAGACTTATTTTTCCATGCACCTGAGTGGATGTCTTCTGGAGTCAGTCTATCAATGACCTTTTTTGCTTTCAGGTCCATATCTGCAATCTTCTTGCCCTGCATTGTCAATTCTGCAGACTTATGCTTCAAGAGGTTCTTCCTGATTATCTCCTTTCTCCTGACAAGTTCATTAAAGGCAAATCTCTCCTCATCAGTAAGGCTCTTGAGTGCGACCGGAAAATCCTTTTTCAGAAATTTTTCTTCTAGGGATTCCTTAGCAAGGTATTTTTTCCCTGGTTCTGTAATTGAAAATATGAGGCCATTTTCCTTTCTTATATCTATTGCTGCCTTTTTCTTCAGCGTCCCTATGCAGATATTTACTTCATTGGAATCAAATCCAAGTTTTCCTGCAATATCTGCCATCGACAGTTCCATATTTGCAATTGCTGCAAGAAACCTTTTCTCCGGAAGCCCGTCTTTTAAATATTTTTTTCCGTTTATGTCAAGCTCTATCACTTCACTAAGGTCTTCTTTCAAAACGACCAGGCCTTTGTTTGAAAGCCACTGAAGAGCTCTCATCACCTTTATCTCTTCCAGATTGGCAGAATTTACAATGTCCAGGAAATCTGATTTGCTCTTCATTGCCAAAAGCACAGCTATCTCTGGACCTGTCAATGATTCAAGCATGTTCTGAATTTCCTTATCCTTCATCTGTATATACCTTGAATGCTGTTTTGTAGGTCAAAGTGGAAACATACTATTATGCTTATCTATGCAATTGTGCCTGCCGTTTTGTCAAAGTTTTTCCACTTTGAGCATACTGAATTCCACTTAATATTCATTAGTTTCTATGCACTAACAAACAAAAGTGGAATTCATGTATTTAAAATTTTGGTTATTCTGAGTTGTTTTATTATTTTGTCATTAAAAAATTTCAATATTTTCTGAAAATAAATTATGTTTTATCCGTTGAGGTCAAAGCATTAAATACCCTGACCTATATAAATGAGAAGAAATTGACTAAAAATTTGAATTTTGATCTCATAGTAAGAGAGAAAATAAGCATTATTTTTAAAGTTGTTGATTGAAAAAATTACTATTTGCCTTTTTGATAACTTTTCAAATCGTAATATTTCATTGACCTGAAGCATTTACTGCAATTTTTTTCAACCCATCAAGCAACTCAATATTGTTCATCCGTAGTGTTTGCACAACGGAAAATAATATTGCCGTGGTGTGTGCACCACTTGTGTGTCTTGATCCATTGGTTATTTTTCTTAGCATAACAAAAGCCCTAAGCAACCTTTCACTAATGTTATTAGTGGAATCAATTTCAGGGTTTGTTACAAACCTAAAAAGATTTTCAGCATCCCTATAATAGAGGTTATTTACAAATTTTCTAACAGTTGAATGTTTGTAGTGCCTCAATGTAAGCTGAAATATTTCTGCTTTAAGCTGTTCGACCATCTCTTCAGTGCCCTTATGGTTTAGCCCTTTGGCTAAAGCATATATCTCCTTTAATTTTCTGTGGACATATGCTCCTTCAGCACCAAAATTCTTTTTCAGGTCTTTTGAGTCAGCTAATATATGTGACCAGCATAATTGCAGCAGAAAACCAAGTTTTTCTGCCAAAGCACGCAGAGCTGAAAACCTATCAATTACAAGCACCATTCCTTTTTGGGTTTTCCCAAAAAACGCTGTGGCCACTTTTGAATTATTGCGTTTTCTGATTTTGTATAATACTGCACCATAAGCCACAAACACCCATGCATTGTATTTACGACCACTAATTCGCCATGAAGTTGTATCTGTGTGTTTTACTGTTGCTATTTTCAAAATATGCTCCAGATGTTCATAATAATCTCCAAAAACCCTTACTAATTGCTTGAGAATTGAAATAATCTCTCCTTTGCCGATTTTTATTTGATAAAAATCCCAAAAATAAGCAATTATTTTATTGATTGGCAAGCTAAGACCAATACGAAGATACATAACTAACAACATAATGTTTAATCCGTATTTTGCATGAGGCAAAGCGTTTGGAACTTCAGCTTCAACAATCTTCTTGCATTTTTTGCAATAAGACCTCGGAATTATGTATTTTGTTGTTTTAGCAGCAGTGATAAGTTTGATATCACAAACAATCCTGTCTCTTTTTTCCTGAATATTGTTTAATGGACTCCCACATTCAGGGCATTTTTTCAGTTTTAATTCTTTTATATAATCTATTCTTGCTGGAATTACTCGCCGATAGAATTTGTGCCCTTTTTTTGCACCTGGCTGTTTGCTGACTTTTTTCAAGTCAGGTTTAATATTCATGGATTTTCTAAGTTCTTCAACTGTATGATTATGTTTGCATTTGAATTCTTCAAATTCTTTTTTTGTCTTATCAAATTCCTTTTTTGTTCTTTCAAGCTCTTTTTCAATTTTTTTAAGACGCTTGATTTCTTCTTTAGCTTTTCTTAAATTTTCTTTTAATTTTTGGTTCTCTTCTTCAAGTGTCATTCTATTAGAACGATTTTGACTCGTTTACCTATCCATTCTACAGGAACATATACTCTACCGGAATTACCGCTTTTATTGACTTGCTTTTCAAGCATTTCAAAACCAATCAACTCAATTTTAGTCTCTTTTTTCATATTAGCTACAATGTAGCTACTAGTTCTTAATAAATATTTCTCTTCTCCAGTATATATTTTAAGAAAAACTTCAGGTCAATGAAATATTACATAATTCCAAAACCTTTAAATATTAAATATACACTCCATGTAAATTTTATAATGGTTATTATTGAGGGGAGGTGTTTGTAAAAATGGATATGGATGATGCAGACTATCTGCTTGGGGAAGATGAAGATGATGAGGATTTTGAGGAAGAAGAACTTACTTATGATGATGGTGAGGAAGAGGACTGGTAAGTGCCGTTATATTTGAATTTTTTTTTTTGGAGCAAAAAACAAGATGGATTATGATTTTGGTTATGAGGAACTGATCCTGAACTGCATAATATGTGGTAAATCAGTGGCTCAATTGGTGTATCCAGGATTTGACAAAGAAGGCTATGTTTGCCCAAGATGCAATGCAGGTGACCTTGGAGATCTTTCTGAGGATATGGATTAGTTCATCATAATATTTATATTCTACTGAAGTATATTTTTGATTATTGGAATGATTATGTTCATGAGGTGATAGGAATGCTCGAAAATGTTTCATATTATCAGATATTGGGAAGACCTCTTATATATTATATGGGTGTGGTGACTCTGCTCCTGCTCATCTTTACAGCATCTATACCTTTTCTAGTCAGGAAAAAAGTGAAAGGAATCACTTTCAAGCATCATAAAGTTATTGCTAAGATCACAGTAACTTTTGCCATCCTCCATGGTTTGCTCGCCGGATTGACATATCTTTAGAATACAAGTGAGGACAATTTCTAATTTTTTTTTTCCTTTTCCAGATAGATTTTATTAGCATTATGGTATTGATCATGGCTTCCGATATCATACCACTGTTCTTCAAAAATAAATCCATAGACATGCTTTTTTTCAGCCAGATGCTTGATAAAATCACCTGAATTATCCGGCATATGATGCTCTTTAATCATCTGTTCAAGTTCTTCTACATCTTTTTTTGCAAAGACATAGCAGGCTGTTGCAGCAAGTGTAGATTTGGGCTTTGCAGGCTTCTCCTCAAAGTCAATCACCTTCAGATTATCATCAACAAGCGCTACACCTAGCTTATTTGCAACCTTGTCAATATGTCCAAGATCATAGAGAGCAACAACACTGGCCTTTTTTTCTTTAAAGAACCGGACCAGATGAATCAAGGAGAATTCAAACAGATTATCTCCTGCGATCACAAGAAGATCATGGTCAATGTTCTGATGCTCTATCACATAATGCATATCGCCGACTGCACCTAGCCTGTTTTCATTAGAAGTAGTCCAGTCATTAACAATCACAATTTTTTTTAGACTTTTGTATGTTTTTTGCCAATCTGTAAAATGAGTATTGAACTTATCATTTGTGACAATGAATATCTCGTCTATGTCATCGACCTCTTCAATCCTGAACAAAATATGTTCAATAATTGGTTTTCCACCTATTGGAAGAAGAGATTTTGGCTGATTCTCTGTAAGCGGGTAAAGCCTTGTTGCGTATCCAGCAGCCAGTATTATTGCCTTGATTTGAATCACCTATGGATTAGTTCGGTTTTTTAGGACTAATTAAAAGCAGATACTATAAAAAGTTATTTTTTGTAGGATAATATGCGATAAAATTAATTTTAGCAGGAAAAACAAAAAGTACTATTGAATATTAGGCTATATTTTTATATAAACTAATTTTGAAAAGGAAGAATGAGTAAATCAAACCTTGAATTGGATATTGATCAGGAGTTCTATAGAAAACTAGCTCGACAAAAATTGAGTGAAGTATCTGAAGCTAAGAGTAGATTTGATATTACTGACAGAACTATTGATCTGTTTGAATACAAATTACATTTATCATTATATAAATCAAATTTTAGAAAAAACACTGACAAAACAGAGTTCATTGTCCTAAGTAATATATATTCTATTTTTGTGGGTGATTTGATTCCAAAAGATATACCTATCGATACAGCTGATGGTTCAATAGATAGATATATTACAAGAAAAATGAATGAATTGGAGTCATTATTGCCAGCAGAGGAATACGTCAATCAACAAAAAAAAGTTCTTAGCACTCCAGGAGAAGTCCAGCAGTTATTAAGTGGTCTGGAAAAGATTGCATTTCAAAGAAATCAAAATGATGGCTCATGGGATAATTATGCTCTTCCATTGGTTATTTCACAAACGTATTCATCCTTAAAAAAAGTTAGTTTTGCTGATGATGCAGCTTATCAACTACTAGCTATAGTTTTTCATTTAGATGAAGAACCTGAATTTGGACAAGATAAGTTTTACGCATTTGCCTCTGCTGTGAATAATATAGCATATAATCCAGATACCAGACAAAGAGCATTGAGAATTTATAAGGGCTTATTAAGACAGATTGTTGATCAGAAGGTCACATCCGGAAAAAAATAAATCTACTTCAGTTCACCTCTTTTTCCCTATTCTTTGCCTAGTTCTGTTGCCTGTAGAACTTTGCAGCTTCTTCAGGAGACACAGGATTGATAATTATTTCAGATGAGTTCTCAAAACCTGCCCACCTAGATAGCCTGGGAGTGATTATGAGCTGGAAATGCAGGTCTTTAGTCCCATAATGAAGGAAAAAATTGTAAGGTGCTTTTAATTCCTTTAATTTTACTAATATATTTTTCAGTATAGCAGCCATATCAATGAACTCCTGCTCATTGAATCCTGTTATATTGATGACGTGCCTCTTTGGCATGATCCATATCTCAAATGGGAACTTTGAAGCATATGGTGTGAAAGCGACCATTGTTTCATTCTCAAAACATCTTCTGTGTGATTTCTTTTCAATGTTGATTATCCTGCAGTATGGGCAGTCTTCTTTGCATACCCTTTCTTTTTTTGTTATTGTTGTAGGAAGAAGATTCAGTGCAATCACTTGTGAATGTGAGTGTGGGATTGAAGTCCCTGATTCAGGAAGATGATTCTTGAAGATAGATACATATCTGATACCGTTCTTTATTGAAAGCTCTTCAATCCGATGCTTGTATATCTCCAGAACTTTTGCAATATGACTGACATCAAGGTCTGACATGTCTTTTTTGTGATTCGGTGTCTCTACAATTACTTCATGATGGCCGTAAGCAGATGCATAGGTGAAGAAATCATGGTCTGACTGGAAGTTAATCTTCCCGGATTCTTCTACTGCAGGAAATTTGTTAGGGAATACCCTGATTGACCAGTTCTTTTCGTCGCCTATCCTCAATATCTCAGTAGGTGTCTCTTTTTCATTTCCCGGACAGAAATAGCACTTCTTTTCACAGGTATCATCATTTTTCCTTTTATCAGATTTGAAATGGTCAGGTCTCTTTGACCTTTCAGTTGCTATGATGACATACTTGTTGAGTACATAGTCCTTCCTGAATTCCGGCAATTTTTCACCTCTTTTATCACAAGAGGAGATAAACGGGTATAAAAATATTTGGAAAACAAAACAAAATTTTTGTTGTCTCCGTGACGCGATGGAATATTCCGAAGGAATATGAAATAGGATTCATGAAATGAATCCGTCGCCTGTCATGGAGGAGACAAAAAAAATATTATTCTACAAAAATATATTCTATCTTCCCTTCTCGAATTCCCTGAACAGTTCAGCAAATAATTTTGGTACAATTTTCATCTGTTCTTCAGGCTCAACAGCTGCTATCCTCATCTGTGTAATACCAGGTGATTCTTCGCCTTTGGGAGTATTGTAAAATCCGGTCATCGGAGCAACAAGAAGAGTTGTCTCTTTGCCATTGATATCAACTTTACCTTCGATTGCACAGAATTTTACAAAATCTTCTGCAGAAAATCCAGGTTTGGCAATATTTCTGACATCAACCACTATGTAGATTGAAGATTCCGGCTGTGATGCAATGATTCCTGGAAGAAGTGCATTGAAGCTATTATGAAGGTCCACGAGAATCCTCTTGTAATAATCCCTAAGCCCTTTGACCCAAGTCTGGATTTCCTCATGTGACTCATCAGCAAAGACACTGACAAGATTCTGATCAATTGCAGACGCACAAAGATAGGTGGTATTGGCAGCTACAGCCTTGACAAAGAACTCCTTGCTGTCTGTCACCAAAGCTCCCATCCTCAGGCCGCATGCATTGAAGACCTTTGACATTGTCTCCAGGCTTATCCTGATACCTGCCTGTTCGATTCCGGGAATATCATGATCAGTTATGTTCCACACAGTAGATATCTCATCATCAGTATATAAAAGACCCCTGTATGCTTCGTCACTTATCAGGTATAGGCCGTATTTCATGCAGAGTTTGGCATATTCATTGATTGTCTCCTGCCTTAGGAACTGTCCCGAAGGATTGTCATAAGGGATTATCAGAAGGGCTCCTGGGTTGTATTTTTGGATTGCAGTTTCCACATCCTGAACAGAAAGCACAGAAAAAGTGCCATCACTGTTCAAAGATCTCTTTAGTGAAACAACTTTCCTTCCAATTTCTTTACCTACTTCTATGTAATTTGTATAGACGGGATCGAATCCCAGTAGAGGTCTTTCTCCTGTACATGGATTGCCGCACACTCCCAGCATAGAAAGCTTCATCAGAGGAGAGCTGCCATTCTCTATTGCAGCATATAGTTTTGGTTTCTTCCCTTTGATGAATGAATTGATTATATTGATGAATGCCATGCCGCATTTTTCAGTTCCTACAGTGGCAGTATATTTCCAGACGCCGGCACGCAAATCAGGGTTTGTTGGATAAAGATACTCCTTTATCATCTTTGGATGCGTTGGAAGTGATACATTGCCTATGGCAACATTGACGACATCCATCGCAGGTTCATTGTTCTGTTTTCTTTTTGCCTGTTGTTCAGCAAACATAATCTGTGCCTTTCTGATGCATGAGGGCTGTTTTTCTTTGTAGAATTCCGATATTGTTGGTTTTTTATTCATTTTTAGTCAATCAATTAGGGTTAGAATTCTATATTTAAAGCTTATGGTAATCGGATGATGTAGGATAAAATTTAAAATGCCAACCTCAGAAACAACACTACTTCTCTCTCATTCTATCCTGCGCAAAATCATGTGCATCTGTATAATTATGGATCAATAGTTTCCAGTCTGCGGCAGCGGCAATCCTTTTTGCTTTCAATTTGTTCTCAATCCTGTCTTGTTTAGAATATTGGGAAAACGTGTGCATGATTTCAGCAAGCTGCTCGATGACTTCTTCATCAGTCTTATTATGTCGTTTCAGGACAAATATGCCTTTGTTCTTATTGCCTTTGTCCATTTTTTCAATATATCTGCCGAATCCTGCAAGATCTGTTGTAAGTGATGCAACTCCCAGGCTTCCTGTCTCTGCAGGTGTGTAGCCCCAGGGTTCATAGTAACTTGGGAATATTCCAAAGTGCGAACCGACAATGGTCTCATAATAATTGAGCCCCAGCAAAGAATCCCTTCCGGTAAGATAGATTGGGTAATAGATCACTTTGACCTTATCATCTTTACTGTTCAGCAGATTGCTATCCCTGATTCCGTTCAATATATCATTTGTGCTTTCATTTGAAAGATTATGTGTGCAGATCGGAGGCAGGCCATAGCGTGCATATCTGACAAGCCGTTTTCTGGTCTCTTTATGTAATGAATCACCGAGGAGGAATGTATCGTCAATCTGGTGCTTTGCAAGCAGCCCGTATTTCAGGCGCTCCATGATTTCACCGCTTATGTCATATAATGAATCTTTCAGATCATCATAGAGGGTCTTATTGTTTATCAGTTCTGATTTGATCCCTTCGGCAAATCCGGGAACTAGTATCAGCACAACAATGGTCTTTTCTGATTTTTCTTCAATCAGCTTTTGATTAAGCCTTGACAATGATTTCAATAGCACGTCAATACCTTTGGTCCTGAATTCATATCTACCCGCAAGGAAATAGAGCAGGGTATTGTCAATGTCAAAACTATAATATGGAAAAAAATAGTACATCAAAAAATCAAGGATCTTCTGCTTAAGGAACTTATGTTTGATGGATGCATCTTCAAAAGTTGGGAAGATGTCAATATTCAGTCCATTTGGCAGCAGGACATCAGGTTTTTTCCCAAGGAAATGCCTAGCTTCGATTCCTGTGATCTCAGAGACAGTTGTGAAGCAATCTGCATTTGTTGCACAGGCTTTTTCAGTGAGATGTTTTGCCTGTATATTATATCGATATGCTTCTTCTTCAGGATTGATCTTGTCCATGATCGAATAGAGATCAATATTTTTTCCGACAAGAGTGCGGCCCAGCATGGTTGCATGGGTGGTGAAGACTGTTGCCACATTTGCCTTTGCATGCTTAAGATAAAGAAGACCTCCTCCGCTCATCCATTCATGGAATTGTGCAGTGATGTTTTTATCTTTTAGGTTTTTTTTAGCTTCTTCTATCAAGATACCTATTGATGTTGACCAGACCATAGGTTCATCATAGTCATAATACGATGTACCCAGAGAGTCGATCTTGAAAGATTCCCATAATTTTGCCTTGATCTTGTTGTTGTTATGGGCAAAGCCGGAGTACTCAATCAGGATGGTATTTGGATCACCATCGATAAGCCAATGCCCGAAATGGCATATTATGCCCTGATCTTTTATCTTGTCAAATGTATTTTTCAGGAACACCGGTGGTTCTTTTTCTTCAAAATTTCCTGATACATTCTCCTTGAAATATGGTCCGACCAGAAAATAGTTTTCTTGATATTGTTCTTTTATGAGCGCAGCCTTTGAAGTGACGACTGTGAATATTCCTCCGACTTTATTACAGACTTCCCATGAGACTTCAAACAGAATATCGCTCTTTGCAGCCATCTTTTTACCCGAGTGTTGACATCTTTGCGATAATCAATCCGACCACTATCCCAATAAATACTCCAACGAAAAATATCGCTGTTGTCTCTTTGCCCATGAATTTGATATGGTGATGCTTGAAAAATTCTTCCATGGAATGATTTTCATGCGATTTTTGATCAGCCTTATGGTGCTCTTCATGATGATGTTCATGGCGACTGCTGTGCATAGGCTCTTGTTTTTTTGGTTCAGCAGCATGTTCTTTTTTATCATGATGCTCCGGATGATGTTCATCCTTTGACTTGTCATGATCTGATTTATGTTCGGCAGAAGCTTTGGATTCAGCATTTTTTTGTACTTCCTGTTTTGTTCCTTCCAGAAGATGATCATGGTATGGTATCAGTTCAACATGCTTTTCAGCTTCAGATTTTTTATCTTCTTTTTCTTTTTCAGGTATATCCCCTGATTT
Organism: Nanobdellota archaeon; assembly: GCA_018815145.1. Classification (GTDB taxonomy): domain Archaea; phylum Nanobdellota; class Nanobdellia; order Woesearchaeales; family GW2011-AR15; genus WJJD01. The sequence continues at coordinate 14,904 of JAHIYL010000191.1, forward strand.
TTTCTTTAGGTTATTGAGCCGATCATTTATCATGCTTATGGTCTCTTCTTTGTCACTGGTTGTCCGGAGTTCACTGGCAAGCTCACTATCCTTCACCACATCATTGATCCAGTTGGCAAAGTGGTTGTAATCCTCACCTACAAAATTCCTGAACATATCCCGGTCCATGGCGACAATTGCTGTCTTCATGTCCATAATGTTCAATAACTTCTTGTCACCAAGAAAAAAAGCACTTTCCTCAGAAACATTTTTTAAAAAATTTGACATTCATCCCACCCCATTATAGATATTTTTGTATCATGAATTTGAGTATTTTTATCTCCGTATCCTTAATTTCCCAGGTATCTTTCAGTTCATCTGCAAGATCAGGTTCGTTCAGGATATCACGTACCCAGTTTGCAAAATCATTCCTTTCATCGTTTACATGATGTCTGAAGACTCCTTCATTCATCGTTTCCAGACTGCCAACTAATTCTTTGAGGTTTTTTATAGCAACACCTGAGGTAAGTATGAAGTAATGTTCTGGCTTTGCTTCAGTAAGTTTCTTTGATAATCTTTTAGAAGTACTTTTTTTTGCTTTTTTAAATTTTATTTTCTTTGTTTGTGCTTTTTTCTTTATTTGGTTTTCAGTCATGATAATTCACCTCTTTTTGGTTTACAATAATGAATATATAGGTTCGCTTTTCTTTTGATATTATATATTGAGGAGCATGCTCGGATGTTCTGATATATTTGGTTTTTCAGTAGTATTCTTCAACCTATGTGCAATATCGTTGAGTATATTCATATAGCTTATATATGAATCATAAGGTGAGTCGTATGGATTGAAATACTTGTGTACATCTCCATCCTCAAACCATTTTGTGCACATATAATAGAAATGATCACTGGTCTGCAACCTTCGCCAGTCTGACAATAGCTTCCTGTCACCATTATCCTTTACTATTTTTTCAAAAGCATATATTTCTGCAAGAGCTGTATTCTGCATCTTGTTGCCTCTCCACGCAGAAAGATCTCGTTCCACATCAGCCCAGGATACCGGGTTATGTATATCAAGTTCAGCAACAGGATTGAGTAAAGCAATTTCGCTGGGAGTCCTGAACTGTATATTTTTGTCCAATAGCGCCTGTGGCAGACTATTGAAGAAATTAAATATGCCGGTATCTTCCCATTGGTGCTCTCCAAAGGTCTCATAGTCCATAAAAAGATTCACTGTTTCACCTTCAGCTTTTGCAATCCAATCAGCATATTTTTCTACAGTAAGCGGCCACTCTTCCCAGCTCCTGTTTGAGAACCTGAATGCAATATCATCGCTAAGCTTGTAGTTCTTCAGAAGTAGCTTTATGTTTTCAGCGGTCTTTGGTGTGTACACATAATTTGGGCTTCTCCAGCCAAGTACTTGATCAGCACCTTCGGCAATAATGGCTTTATATCCCATGTGCTGGATGAAATTTGCCAATTCATTATTGAATATCAATTCAGTGTTTCTGAATACAGTAGGTTCCTGCCCGAAAAGCTCTTTTATCTTTTTCTTGTGCATCAGCACCTGCTCTCTGAATTCTTCTTTTGAATACAAAAAAGAAAGAGAGTGATGGTATGTTTCTGAAAGGAACTCAACACAACCTGTTTTTGCCAGTTTCTTGAATGAATCCAGTACTTCCGGAGAGTATTTTTCAAATTGTTCCAGTGCATTCCCGGTGATTGAATATGATACTCTAAAATTGCCTTTATTCTCATCAATCAATTTTAGCATTAGATTATTTGTAGGAACATAGCATTTCTTTGCCACTTTCTGCATGATTTTCCTGTTTTCCTTTATGTTGAAATATCCTTTGTCCTTTCCAATATCAAATACAGTGTACTTATTCATCCTGTATGGCTGGTGCACCTGAAAATAGAAACAGACATTTTTCATCTTGTCCTTAGAACCTCATCGTAAACATCCATACATTTTTCAGCAGCAACATCCCATGTGAGAGCCCTGACTTCGGTTTTTCCATCAGTCCTTAGCATATCTCCAATAGAGTTGTATTTGAGTACAGATACTATCTTATTTGTCATTTCATCAATATCCCAAAAATCAACTTTCAATGCATTCCTGACAACTTCTGAAACACCTGATTGCTTTGACATTAGAACAGGAGTATCATTTTTCATGGATTCAAGCGGAGTGATGCCAAAAGGTTCACTTACTGAGGGCATTACATAAAGATCTGCCATTTGGTATGCAAGGTCTTTCTCCCTGCCAGTTAAGTGGCCTGTAAAAAGAACATTTTTTCCGATTCCCAAATCAGCTGCTCTTTCAATCATTCTGCCGTACATATCACCGCTTCCGGCAACAACAAATCTGACATTTGGCATCATATCAAGCACTCTTTTAGCTGTCTCAAGAAAATAATCAGGTCCCTTTTGTAGTGTCAATCTTCCAAGGAATAGAACAATTTTTTCATTTTCATTTTTAGTAAATTCTTGTTTTACTTCATTATCATTAAAATACACGCCATTATGCACAACCTGAATTTTTGATGGGTCAATACCATAGTGATGTACAACCTTATCTTTTGTAAAATTACTTACAGCAATCACTTTATCTGCCATGTGCATCCCATATCTTTCAATATCATATACATGTTGGTTTACATTGCCTCCGGTTCTGTCAAATTCAGTTGCATGCATATGTACAACTAAGGGTTTGCCGGATTTTTCCTTTGCACTCACACCAGCTTTATATGTCATCCAGTCATGCGCATGTATGATATCAAAGTCTTCAAAACTTGCTACAACTTTCACTTTGTCCGCAAATCTTTCAACCTCTTCAAAAAGGTCTTTTCCATAGATGGATTCAGCATATTCATCTCTTTCTCTCTGGGCTAGCTCACGGATATGTTTTGAGTATTCTTTTTTGTATTCTTCTGATGTCATGTAAGGATAGAGCATCGTATCAATATGATGGAATTTCAGCTTCTTGTTCTCAATGTAAAGATTTTCAGTGAAGATCATATTGATATGAGAAGACTCTGCAGATCTTTTTCCTTTTGGCAGGACAAACACTACATCGACGTTTTTAGTACTCAATCCCTTGGTGAGCCCATGGCAGGCAGTCCCAAGCCCGCCTCTTGAGTGAGGTGGAAATTCCCACCCAAGCATCAATACTTTCAAGATAGGTTCACCTCAAAAATTTTTGATGAAAACTCCAGAACAGAATATACTACTGTCAATCCAACTGCACCTCTTTATTTTTGATTATTGAGTCACCCCACGTACCTCAAAATAGTTAAATATGCTCATTGTATGATCCAGATATTTATATATCTTTCTACTATAAAATCACTCTCATTTATATGTGTTTCTGGAGAACTCAATTCTGTGAGATTTAGGATTGCATCATCAAATGAAAAAATAAATTATAAGTTCATGAAAATATTAGTTCATTTATTTCGTCTCACATAAT
>JAHIYL010000020.1 GCA_018815145.1 Nanobdellota archaeon
TGCTTCAGATATTGCACCAGAAACCATATTGATGTCCTCAACTACTGCTATTGGATCATGATCATTACGTGTTGAATCAGAATCTGACTCATTCACCTTATGCCAGACAGCTATATAATCATCCTGCCAAGCATCTTCTCTATTTTCATTGTTCGACGCATCTGAATTACCATAATACATACATATACTTGCCCCTGTGACATCAAGAGAGGGGATTTTCACCCAAATATCTGCATAATCTGACCCTCTGTATTCGATTTCGTAATTCAATTCCTGTGTACTGTCTGATGCGCATGAGCCATTGACAAACCGTATGTCATCAAAATTAGCCAGCATATCCTCATCATAACTTACATTTATATATGCAGTGAAATCAGATAATACTGATGATCCTATATTGGTAATGGTAATTTCCTTTCTTCTTGACCAATTTGTGTTCCACCATCCTGCAGCTGGATCAATTGTTGCATTGAGTCCTCCACACTCTCCCCCAGAACAAGCTACTTCTGACTGCCAGGTAAAAAATCCATATCGGCTTACATTGACATCTCCGGTTGGCAAAAATATTGTTGTCTGCAATGATCCCCATGGAACTGTCCAATTTGAATCACCAACTCTTTCATTTGATGCATTATCTCTACATATCACATTAAGATTAAAAGAACCTGAATCTGAGATTTGAATATCTCCAAAATTGTATGTGTAATAACCATCAATCAATTCTGTAATCGTATTATTAAAATATCCATAATTGTCTGGAAGATTTTCTAGCCTGAACGATGCATTTGTTGTAGAGAATGTGTCTGTACAATTGACCCGCACCTGTGTTAGATAATCTCCATACCCTATCATGTCACAGGTTCCCCAGACAGAATTGTTCTCTTGGCACTGTATTGAATTTATTGTAGGAGGGGCATCTGCCACTATTGAGACAGGGGTTGAATTTAAAGTGGACCCCTGATCAGTAATATCAAATGGAGTTACTGAACATATCCAGGTTTCACCTTCAGTGGTATTTACTGAAGATACTGCATCAGAGTATTCAATAGAATGTGACACGTAAAGTATTGATGAACTGAATACCGAACCATCTCTGAACCAAGTAAGGTTCACTGTTATGTTTTCAAATGCATCATAATCAGTTACATTGAAATAGCATGTTAAATCATCTATGGTTTCAGGATAATCTGGCAATAGATATGTATAATTGACAACCGGAAGCGTATTGTTGACTATTGTTACTCTGATTTTTGTTGAGCTCTGAATACCTATATTTGATGAGTAGTTAAGGGATTCGGATTCAACATAGAACCAATAGCTGGATCCTATCTCACCAGTAGCATTTACCTCCCAATCAATAATGCAAGATTCACCTGCCTTCATATCAGCCAGACAGGCTGTATCAAGTCCTGTAATTGGATTCTGATATGTTGTATAAAACGGAGTTGCTCCAGCAGTCATGGGAATTATGTCCTTTGAACTTTCAGTAGCCCCAACACTAACTGTAATCTCCCAACCATCTCCAAGATACGGATAGCATTCAGAGTCGATGAAATCACACCCGTTCTCATTATTGCCATTGTCATCACAATCCCAATATACTTCAAATATATTGGAACCTGACAACTCTCTGTATTTTGCTTTAAGTGGAATATATTGTCCTGTGGGTACATCATATGTGCCGCTCCAACCTCCACCATTGACTGTCTCATAAAATGCTACTTGAGTTTGACCTCCACAGGTTGATGCTTCATCTCTATTGTCTTGGACGAATGAACCATTTACATAGAACTCTGAATAATCACCACTTCGAATCTTCCAAACACTTTCACTGGCTGCCTCCCCCTTGAAATAGCACCATGTGTTAACATCAATATCTTCTCCATCACTGCCCAGTACACTGCATGATCCATCAATATCAAAGCTTGAGGTTAAATCCCAGGCATCTCTTGTGCCTGTGCATATTTCTGAACCCTCTGCTATATCGATTGTACAGCCATCGCTACCTGCATCATCATGTGCAAATCCCCATCCTGTGTTTGTTGGTAGTTTCTCAGAAGCATATGACACTGGATCCATATATATATAGCACTCTACGCTCTGAGATGCACTTAAATTGATTTCAGCTATTCCCTCAAACTGTGTAATCCATGATCCGTCATCAGACACAGAATATCCATCCCATGGAACCTGAATTCCATCACAGTACATTACAGTTCCATCTTCATTACCAACTGACAGGATCCCTGAAGACAATGAAAAATCCACTTTGAAATGAGTATTGATTCTGGCAATCCCATTGGCTTCAGAAATGTTTAATACTCTTCTGTAACTGAAAGAATAATTATCCCAATTTGATGGATCCAATGTAACATTTGTATAACCACATTCTCCATCCGCGCAACTCACATTGGAATTGAATGTAAAGAACCTGTTTGAGATCACGCTGATATCCTTATCAGTGTAGGGCAACAGGTTTACAGCATAATTGCCAAACGGTATCGACCATTCAGTATCATCATATCCTGTTGTGTTTGCTGCACAGGACATAGACAGATTAAAAATACCTGAATCTTTGACTGTAAAATCATCAAAATCATACGTCCAATATCCTGTGCTATTATCCTGAGTCACATTGGCAAAGAAATTGTAGTCATCATCAATATTGTCCAATCTAAAAGTCATATTATATACAGGTCCTGGCAGATCATAGCTGCATTGGGCTCTCACAGCTGATAATACATTATTGTATACCACTTCTGTGCAGTCTATCCAAGAACCACCTTGTAATTGGCACTCTAATCCAGATATAACTGGTGTAACTTGATCAACAATTGTTATATTAATCCTATCAGTCTCATTGCTCTCTAAATATGCATCATAGTTGTCAGGAGCATATATGGCATAGAACTCCCAAACAGAACCAATCTCACCAGTCGCATTTACAGTCCATGTTGTCTGGCATGTATCATCCTTTTTCATGCTGTTCAAGCAGGATGTTGCTGAAGCATATTGAGGATTTTCAGGACTTGTCCAGAACGGAATTGTTCCTGGAATTGTAGAAATAATGCCTTTTGTTGCCTCTTCTTCCTCGCCAACACTAATGAATGAATCATAATCCACAATATTCTTATGGCTTTGATCAATCCAATCTGCTGTTCTTATTTCTGTTGACACCCTTAGCTCATCCACTCTGCCATTTATTGGATTATATCCAGATGTATCACCAATATACAAAGCATCACCACCAAGAGTTAGTGTTGCAGGTACAGTATAAGGCCCACCGACCAATGAACCATCAACATATATCCAAAGCTCTGTCCCTGATTTTACACCCACCATGTGATACCATTGGTCTGCCAGAAAATCAGTATCATCGCCACTTGGTCCAATACAAGTTGCTCCCAGATTTCCAGGATTATATCTCCAATGGATGCATCCCCTTCCTGTATATTGCCATATACCTGGTGAACGATCAGAACCAGTTGCGAGCTTTGCAATTATCTGTGACCATGAACCAAGAATTGAATCATATCTGAACCAGAATTCATAGGTATGATCATTGAGATCAAGGCTTGTATCAGCTCCGCAATTCAAGCCATCATTTGTGCCATCAAAATAGTCTGTACCACTGATCCGGCCCCATGTGTCCTGTGTTCCTGTGCCATCCAATGTAGCAGAACA
>JAHIYL010000192.1 GCA_018815145.1 Nanobdellota archaeon
TGCATTGTGGGAAAGATGGCTGCGGGGCTTGCAGTCAACGAATTCTGCAAAATCGAAGATGTTGAACTTGTCAGGAAAATTCTAGAAAGTTCTGGAAAAGTCTATACTTTGGAGGAACCCTTATTAGATGCAGTAACAGGACTCAGCGGATCAGGTCCTGCGTATGTGGCACGATTAATTCAATGGTTTTCTCAAGCAGGAATTGCTCAAGGGTTACCTGAAGATGTATCTTATGGTCTTGCATTACAGACTTTTATTGGTACAGTCAAATTATTGTCAGAAAAAGGATTATCTCCTCAAGCTCTTATTGATCAGGTGAGTTCGCCAAACGGAACAACTGTCGCTGGAATGGCTGTACTTGAGAACTCAGATATTCCTCAAGTATTGTCTGATTCTGTTAAAGAAGCCACTAATCGCAGCAAAGAACTAGGAAAATAAACTATGTTTTGATCTCTTCAATTCCTTTATCCACTATCTTGAACAGTATTTCTTTTCCTTCTTCAAGACTCCTGTGCTTTCGAAGTATTGCCTTACGTACCCCATCTTCGACTTTCTGAAGCTCAATCAAGCATTTACTGCCATATTTTAGAACATCTCCACCAACCATGAATATCTTGTCCTTATTCTCAAAGTCAGAGTAAACTTGATTTGTAACAAGAATGGGTATTTTCCGTTTTCGAGCGATTTCTGTAAGAAACGATAGTTGAAGGCTTAACTCTTTATTGACCATTTGCACCTTTTTTGTCCGTCCAATCTCAAGTCGATACAGCATTGCAACAGAATCAAAGATTATAAGTCCGATCTTATCATTCACAAGCTTTTTTAGACGTTCAAAAACTCTCTTTTGCTCATCAAAATTAACTGGATTCAAAAAGACAACTCTATCAAGTACTTCTTTGGGGTTGTCTGTCATCTGTTTAAGCCTGGCAATACTAAATCCACCTTCACTATCAATATAGATGGTTTTTTTCTTCCTCATACCATGGACCATTGCAATCAAACAGATATTTGTCTTGCCAGATCCTGCAGGCCCATAGATAGTTGTGACAATGTCTTTGTCATATCCTCCTTCTAGGAGCCAGTCAATGACAGAAGAGCCTGTACTGGTCTTTGAATCCATAACCATACTGCGGGAGAAGAATATAGATTATATATAGTTTACGTATTAATATCATCATTTTCTTCGGAATCTTCGAACATTTTTTGCTTGGCTGGTTTGACTTCCTTAATCCTGCCATTGGCTGCCTCAAACATGGTTCTTAGGCCTTGTTCTAGCCCATCTTTATCTGCTATCGAGTTATGAATATGTGGTTTGAGAAACCATTTTTCCCCAAGTTTCAGATTTACAAAAATAAATGTTAGTTTTGGCAATTTTGCAAGAGTATTCCAATTTCGTATTAGAAAATCAAAATTGCTTTGGGAATTCAGGGTACAAACAGTTTCGTGCGTCCTCAGAAGCTCAATATTTTCATCTTTCAACCCACTCACTATTAAGAATTTGGTTGAACAATCATCATAGATTACCTCAACTCCCTGATCAATATCCTTAATCTCCTTGATTCTCTGTTCTATGCTGTCCTTGTATTTCAGATAATGTTGCAGCCAGCTTTTTAGATCAATGCTTTCCATAATCCTTCCTCTTATACAACATATAAATATACGGTGCTAAGAACAAGATAATGTATATTATCCCTAAAACAAAAACTCTGTGATTTGTCTCTATAGCAGTATTGATTATATGGAAATTTAGGAATATTACTACTGTGATAAGAGCAGTGTATAGATTGTGTTTTGCTTTTCCAATATGTTCTACTTCGCTCACGATAAATCCGAAAAGAATGCCAAATGCCAATGCGATGAAACCCACAGCAAGGTATACTAAAAAATTAGGGATTAGAAGAATGAACGGGAAAATAAGGAATATTATCAAGATGTTTGCACATATTGAAAAAGCCAATAGGAATAGGTAGACGATTATGTCAAGAACTTTGTGTTTGGCTTTCCTCTTCTTGTCAAGCTTTTTGAATTTGACTCTGGTCTTGCTGATTTCTTCATTAGTCCAGCCTTTTTTCTTCAGTTGCTTGTAGTCTGGCTTCATGGAAAGCATATTTGAAGCTAGAGTATATAAATTTTTTTGCGAAAGCTATTAATAGTAAGTATATCATCACAAGTCTATGATAATAAAATCAGAGGATGCCAATCGGAAAATTGTAGGACCTATGACAATTGCCGAATATAAGATAAATCCTGATTTCAGCGGGGCATTGATTGCAATGGATGGAGTCCATGGCAAGGTCAAATGCCTAAAAGAGGATAGAATATACTTTGTTATAGAGGGAAACGGCAAATTCATAATAGATGATCAAGAACATGACGTATCTGACCAGGATTTGGTATTTGTACCGAAAAACACACCTTATGATATCAAAGGAAAGCTAAAATATTTCTTGATATGTTCTCCAGAATTCAATAAGAATGATGATGTGTTCTTAGAATAATTGATCTATTCTTCTGCTTCCCCGTTTCCAGGGATGAGTGCAGTACTAACCACTCTGTCTCCTGAACCAAGCTTCATAATTCTCATTCCTTGAGTATTTCTTCCGATTGTAGAAATTGTTCCTGCCGCAATCCTTAGTGCAATTCCTTTCTTGCTCATAAGAATAATCTCATCAGTGTCATTCACTGCCTTAACTGTCACGACCTTCCCATTTCTAGGACTACAAATAATATTTCGTACACCGCTTCCTCCACGGTTAATCAGCCTGTATTCAGAAATATTTGTTCTCTTTCCATATCCATTTTCAGTCATGGTAAACAGCTTATCATCTTCACTGGCAAGGACCATTCCGACCACATAGTCATTTCCTCTGACTTTGATACCTCGAACACCCTTTCCTGTCCTTCCAATAGATCTAATGCTTTTTTCAGTAAATCTCACTGCTCTACCATCGCTTGTTGCAAGCATGATATACTGGGTTTCATCACCAAGCACCGCGCCAATGAGTTCATCATCTTCTGCAAGGTTGATTGCTCTGATGCCTCCATGACGCGGTTTTGAATATGCATTGAGTGCAGACTTCTTGATTATTCCTTTTTTTGTGGCCATCATCAAATAATTACCTTCTTTGAATTCTTTTACAGGGATTACTTGAGTTATCTTCTCACCTTTAGGTAGCTCAACCAAGTTAACTATTGCTTTTCCTTTGCCATACCTTGAAGCTTCAGGTATTTTATAGACTTTTAACCAATGTACTTTTCCTCTGTCGCTGAAGCAGAGTAGATATGAGTGTGTGTTTGCAATGAACACTTTTTCAATAAAATCATCTTCATCATGAATTGCTCCAATCTTGCCTTTTCCACCTCTACGTTGAACCCTGTATGTCTCATCTGGAAGGCGTTTGATGTATCCTTGATTGCTTAAGGTAACTACTTGTTCCTCCTCGACAATTAGATCTTCTATGTCAATATCTTCGTCATCTCCCTCTTCAATAGACGTTCTTCTGTCATCTCCATACTTGCTTATCATTTCTTGGAGTTCAGTCTTGATTATTTCAAATATTTTGGTTTCTGATGCCAAGATTTCCTTTAGCTCTTTTATCCTCTCTAAGAGATCTTTCAATTCTTGCCTTAATTTTTCTTGTTCTAATCCTGTCAAACGTTGGAGTTTCATATCAAGTACTGCTTGACATTGTTTTTCACTAAGATCGTATTTTGTGTTAAGACCTTTTTTTGCTTCATCTGCAGATCTGCTCTTTTTTATTAACTCAACCACGTCTTCAATATTATCAAGACATATTATTATGCCTTCAATAATGTGGGCGCGGCTTTGTGCTTTTTTTAATTCAAATTCTGTTCTTCTCCTAACCACTTGTTGCCTAAAACTCAAGAATTCTTGAAGCATCTGCTTTAAGGTGAGTATCTTAGGTTCATTATTTACAAGACTTAGAAGTATCATGCTGAAAGTATCCTGGGCACGAGTGGTTTTGAGCAACTGATTCTTAACAACGTCAACATTGGCACTTCCTCGAAGTTCCAAAATAACTCGTACGCCGTCTTTGTCTGATTCATCTCTTAGGTCAGATACGCCTTCAATCCTTTTTTCTCTGATACGATTGGCAATTTCCTCAACCAATAAGGATTTATTAACCATGTAAGGAATTTCCTTGATTACAATCTGTCTCTTGTTCTTGCGTTCTTCAATATCAATAACACTTTTAACTCTAATCCTTCCTCTGCCGCTATGATATGCTTGAACAAAACCGCTTGTACCTGTGATAATTCCACCTGTGGGAAAATCAGGGCCTTTAATGATTTTAATTAGTTCAACAACGTCTGTATCTGGTTGCTCAATTAATTGTATTACTCCTTTGCACACTTCGGATAGATTATGTGGAGGGATACTTGTAGCCATTCCTACTGCTATTCCTGAGGATCCATTTACTAACAGATTTGGTATTTTTGAAGGCAAGACTTGCGGTTCCTTTAGAGTTCCGTCAAAATTTTCTGTGAAATCAACTGTATCCTGTCCTATTTCAGAGAGTATTTCATCTGATATCTTGGAGAGTTTGGCTTCTGTGTTGTGATTGATGAATCCATTTCCCACAAATGAATGACATGCACTATTCACTTTGATTGAATATACATTCTCTGCTGGCAAAACATTTATTCTTTTGATTCTATTGAAAAAGAACCTTTTTGTTTTAATCCAATCAACAAGTTTCTTGTCAGACGGTTTTATTATCTTTATTAGCTTTTCATAATTTTTTTCAAGTAGGTTATATCTATCGAAATTATTTTTTTGAATGAATGTTTCTGCGTAATTGTCTCTTAAGTAATTATTGAGAAAAGGGATGTTGTCTGTCTTACTCATTCGTAGCTTATTCAGTCCTTTAATTGTGGCTAGTCTGTCTTTTTTCTTTTTTGAGAAGAAA
>JAHIYL010000193.1 GCA_018815145.1 Nanobdellota archaeon
AGAAATTTTTTATATAACAAGATATAGTGTTATTTATAATCTTAATAATAAATAGATAGGTTGGCAATATGAAGACTAAACACATTTTTATTTCTGTTCTGGATGTATCTGAATTGATTCCTTTTTGCCTCAAAAAATCAGAGACACTGATGCAGTCGCTCAAAGAGCAGGAAAATGTAAAAAAAGAGCTGGAGAAGTTCATAACAAAACTTGAGAAAAACTACAAAGAGAAGATATGGTATTTAGGGATGGATGTGATAGCTGAAAAATTATATGAAAGGTTCATGTTTGATAAAGGAGGATTTCTTGAAATCATGGTTGAAGCACCACTTGTAATAAATGCTCATTTTGTTCATGAAGACCAGGCAAAAAAATTCTGTAAGGCTTTGAAAGATACATTTTCACAGATACTTGCTAAAACTTCTCTGACAAGCATTTTTTTGGAGTCTATTAAGGTTCAGAGTGAGACTGACGATACAGATGGCTCTATGAATGTAAAAAAATGGAACCAGCTTAAAAAGATAAGAAGGGGCTAATAGTAATAAATCATGAGGGTAATGCAAATATGTTTTCAGGTTTTTTGAAAAAGCTTCTTTTTGCAAGAGAATTTTCAATCATCGACGGTAAAATAAATATCTTGGGCAGCAGGTTTGTCATGCTTCCTGATAATATGCTTCTTTCAATAATAAAGGAGCTGGATGAAAAGCAAGTTGAGGAGTTTTCTTTTAATTATATGAGACAGATAACACCACGTCTTGCAACAGATAAGACAGGGATGCTGCAGATGGTGGGGGATATTTTTGATATATATGGTTTTGGGAAATTCCAGATTGAAGATATCAACATAAAAAAAAATAATATTTCAGTGATCATCAGTGATATAGCACAATCTGCTGACAAAGAGAACGCTGAAAAAAACACAAAGATTATTGAATTTATCATTGCCGGATATTTCAGAGCAATATTTGGAAAAAAAATGGTATGCAAAACAAAAAAGGCAGGGGAGGCGGCAATAAAATTTGTCTTTGTTTAGTGCCTAGAATTCCTTTTCCAAGAGTTCAATCCCTTTTGGACCTATGACCATGGGTATCGGCCCTCTTGTCTGGTCAGTCCTTCTCATCTTCATTATCCTGACAGCCCGGTCAGATATGCCGCCAAGGCCACCGTAATGGAGCACAGTCACAGAATCGCAGACAAATTCAGCCACCCCGTATCTTGATAGACTGTTTCCTCCATTTCGGTCTGTTGAGGTATCACTTTCTATCTCAGAAGTAAGGATTGTTGTGGCTTCCAGTTTTTTTAATGTTGATATCAATACATACAGCTTTTTCCTATATTCAAAACTGCTTTCATAAGCCATCCCGAAATTTGATATTGAATCAATGACAATCCTTTTTGCTCCAATAGATTTTGCCATGCTCTTGAGTTGTGCAGGAAATTTTGAGAGTTCGTACGGATAGACATAGGCAAATTTGATCAATTTTTTGTCCTCTGCTTTTTTGAAATCCCAGCCAAAGACAGCTCCGTCAATCCTTAGTCCCTCAAGGTCTTCCTCAAAACTGATGAACAGACCAGGTTCATTATTGACTGCTCCATAGAATAGATATTCAAGAGCAAATATGCTTTTTCCGGTACCGGGACCCCCTGACACAAGATTGACTGAATTTTTTATGAATCCACCATGTGTGTGCTTGTCAAATCCACGGATTCCTGTTTTTGTCTTTTCTATTATTGAATTAGGCATTTTTTCACCTCATATTTCAATTGTGAAATTAATTTGAGAGTTTAAATATTTTTGGATTGGCAGATTGGTATATGTAAATTTGTAAGAATTGAATGGGAAAAATGGGCTAGGGAGGATTACCACATAAGGGTCAGGACCACTTATGAACCATAAAGGTTTTTCACTTTGTTCAAACTAAAAAGAGAAGTGGGCTAGGGAGGATTTGAACCCCCGATTTTCTGCTTAGAAGGCAGACACCTTATCCAGGCTAGGTCACTAGCCCCCATCCACTACAGAAGTTTGGGATTATTTTTAAATGTTTATGTTTGGTCGGCAAAATCATAATCAAGTAATTTGGCATTTATATACAACTTTTAAGTAGTTAAATCAATTAATTTTTTATATAAAGCACAATTTTATGTCTTATTATGCCATTAGATAAACCAATTACTAACCTGGAAGCCCTATGTAAAGAACTTTCGAATATGAAGTTTGGGGAGTTTGAAGCAGGTAATATCATGCTGCAGGATCTGCTTACAATAGGCGAACAATATAGGATAGATGGTGACCGTGATAAAGCAATAAGTGAATATACGACCCGGCTGCAGTACTTAATCTCAAATTTCATCAATGATCATGCACCTGGAAGCAAAACACTAACTGGCATGGGAAAGCCTATTGAAGATATAACTAATGAATTAATTAGTTTTTACGATTTGAATTTGGATGATGTTAAAATAATTATGTATCCGGAAATGTTGACGAAAGCCAGAGTGGGACTTGAGAAGGCAAGTGAAACATTCTTGGAAAATCCGGAACTGGCGTTTAAAGGATTTTATGCATTGGATATCCTATTCACAAGAAAATTTATGGCTGCGTTCATGGCAATAGGTACTTGGCCGATGGCACTCAAGATAGCCCATGGCACAAACCAAGCAGGATTTGCTCTTGATAAGATCGACAAGGCTGTGCAGGAATCCAACAAATTATTTGAAGATATTGAAAAGATACTGGACCATGTTGAGTATGGATGTTATCTTGGTGAAATTGATAGCAGTTGTCCTGAGGGAGATATGTGTCATGCATATCAATACATTGAAGATACACTTTCAGCCGTAAGGGCAATAAGAGAGCAGTTGGATAGCATTAATGAGAGAGTAGATGCGTATCAAGGTGGGCCATCGGACATAGATGAATTCATAAAGATTGAAGATGATATGGTTAGGGTAAAATATCTCTCTAAGATGTATAAGAACAGGCTTGACTACCTCTTGAAAATTGTTGAGAATATGCCTGAATGGAAAACAGGTTTTTTGCCAGATAGAGATTTTTTCAAGGTACACTATCCAACATATGAGCCAAAACTGTACCGCCATGCCAAAGAGATTGCTGAAGCCAGGAATACTCCATGGGAGGTACAGCAGAGGTTGGAGAAAGTCATGCCTGGAAATACATATGTTGTTGAATTTCCTGCTGGTGCAAACAGCAAGGCAAATCTTGAATTGAAAATAAGCAAGGAAAGGATATACATTGCAGATGTATCAAAGCTGCAACAAGAAAGATCAATTGATGATTATGATGAAGTCAGGCGGGTTGAAGCATATTATTATGATGAGGATCCGGAAGGCAACCAAATTCTGCTGCCGAAAGTGAGAATGAATGAGATATTTTCAGGTGCAGATCATGGTAATGTTGCGAATCTTCCTGAATATAAACGGAATGCACCGATTGACGCGCATATCTTTGGATATAGGTTGCAGCTTGAGGAGCCTCCTGCTGCAAGAAACAAGGATAGACTCTATCCAAATGAGATATACATCACTGTCAATGCAGATATCAGTCTCTTGAGACAATATGCAATTTTACAGGATCAGAGGGTAAGCAAATAACAGTTATGATATTTTACGAGTTCAATTCATCTTTAATATTTCATTTGACTTCTCTAAAATGATGACAAAATATAAATATAATTCATCTATCTGATTTAACATGGGGGATTATGAGGATTTTGAATCAGGTCTGGAAGCAATCCTGATGAGAGCAGCAAGCGGCATAGCTTCTATGCAAAAAGAAGGGGATATACCTGAGCTGACATATAGTTTCCCATTTCTGTATCAAAATCGAGTGTATTCATTCGAAATTCTAAACCAGGAGAACAAGCAGAATCAAACTCAGGTCATCACAATGAGGGTCAAAGACCTTGAACCTTTTATAGAAGGAGATGAAAGCAAATATCTGAATTTTGTTGCAGGCATGACTTTCGATGACATGAAATTCAATCCACATATGCTTGCTTATTATAATGCGACAAAACGGCTGTTTTCAAAAATATCATTTGAGTTCGATAATCTAAGAGGCACAAGAGACACAATCCTAAAGGCGGATCCTAGAACCACAAAGGCCATACATAAGGATTCAAGAAAAGGTAATGCAATGGCCCAGGCATTTGTCCAAGGGGTGGAGAATGCAAATTTGATTATCCATAGATACAATCTGGGTGAACCCTTCTTCAATATGGGTTATTGTGATGTATTCAATGAGAAGATGGATCAGGCAAAATTTCTTGAGGCATACCAGATTGCTCTTGCTCTTAGTTTTAATGAGGAGGATTTTAATGATTTTCGAGTGATCAGACATAAATTCAGTGATTGGATGGCAGGTATTGTACATATCGGTTTGCAGGATTCAGATTACATTGCAGAGGCAAAGAGGATAATTCTTGAAAAGCTTGTGCAAAGGGATTTTGAATATACCTATCCCCTGGCATTCGCTGCTCATAAGATTGCGAGAAAATACGACAGAGACGATTTTGACATATCACTTAAACAGGCTGTGGACGGTCTTCGTGAAGAATACAGGAATGAACCTCACAGAATACTTCGTATCCTTGCAGAGAACGAGGATCATCTTGGATTGAAGTATGCTTTTTACAAATTCGCAGAAGATGGAGAAAAGATATTCCTGCATAGGTCACCATATGATGTAGCATTGATCTATCCAGAATATGCTGTTCCATTGTTCAGGTCTGCAATGCCTGAGACACTGGGTTTTTTAAAGAATATATCTGTTCCAGAAGAAACCCGTTTTGAAAAAGGAAATTATGTGTATCATGTTCATGAACTAAATGGTGATTGCCCATTATTTGATGATAGGAAAAGATGCACAAAAAATGGATTGAAACCAAACATGGGATATACGATTTCCAGAGTTTATCGACATAGAGATAAAGAAGACAGTATCAAACTGGAAGGGTTGACAGGACTTTTTAAGCCATCTGAGTTTACACATTATTATATAAAAACTTAATATTCAGTTTCACATATACTTCTCAACAAACTCATCAATCTCAACTATCCTAACCTTTTCAAACAATTTCTTTTTC
>JAHIYL010000194.1 GCA_018815145.1 Nanobdellota archaeon
CCAATATGTAAAAGCAGGATAATATATGCTTACATCATAACTTTCATCAACTGCATTATATCTTGTTATGGATTGTATTGCATCTGCAGGAACTGTATTGGCCGGATTGATCACTGAAGCATCAAAGAGTTCCGGAGAATACACTGAAAACCATCCTGCAACATTCCATCCTGAATCCAGAGATACATTCATGAGGATCTCAGGCACAATACCGACAAATGTAGCATTGCAATCCTTGTTCGCCTCAAACCAATATCCCATTGTAGGATCAAGACCAGTAAAATTCTCAAACCCATAAGCAGGAACCCACTGCCCTGACACATAGTCTGTCTTTTCAAAAGAATCATTCTCTGCATTGTACCTCCATATTGTGTCAATGCAGGCATCAGGGGATGTGAAGATATCCTCTCCCAAATTTGTAGAATTATAGAGCAGCCAATTTGATTTATTGAGAGAGACAGTGACCAGATTCCATGTATCATAGAGTGCAAACTCATGCTTTCCCGCAGTCTGAGTTGAATTTGCCACTGCCTCCCCTCTCAATGCACCGACCCTATAGTATCTTCTTGATGATTCATTGGCATATATGTCAGTGTAATTCAGGTCAGTGATTCCGGTTGCATTTGGAAGGCTGCCAAAGCCCAGTGAAAGATTGTGCGTTATATATACATTATAGGATTCTGCAAGAGGGACTGCTGTCCAGTTGAGGAATATTGTCTCATTGTCCGGATTCAATCTTATATCAAGTGATTCAGGCCCCCTAATCACTGTAAAGTAATATGGTGTCTGCATAAAAGAATTCATGGACTGGTCTGAACAATTCATTGTCCAGTTGTATTCGCCTGCAGTATAGATATTATATAATGTTCCTGATAGCTGCGACTTATATGCAATTATTCCTGAAAAAACCTCCATATCATTGACCAACAGAGTGCAATTGAATTCCTCTCCAAAATTATCATCTGCTGTAAAAGTGAAATTAATTGCTCCATAAGAAATGTTTGAATTATTTCCAGGATTCATAAGAGCAATTGTTGGAGGGGTATTATCAATATTCAGCTCATAAGCACTGCTCATTGTAAAATGTCCTACTAAGTCGAAGCATTCTACTGCCCATATGTGTGTACCATCAGGTATTATGACATCTGAAAAATAACCTATCTCACCACTTACAGGAGAATATTCAGTCATGTTCAGTTGCCATCCTGATTCTGACCAATTACCCCACAGGCTGCAATTCGCAAGATTTGTGTCATTTGCCATATATGAGAAAGTGATGTTGTTATAGCTAAGCCAGCTATCATTTGCAGGACTTAAAAGAGAAATGACCGGGCTCACAGTATCAATTATGAAAATACTGTTTTCAATCATCGGTGTCCCATCATCATTGTATAGTATATTTTTTGATGGGTCAGTGATCTTTGCGACTGCCCTGTACTGGCCTGATGTCCTGGATAAAGTATCAAATCCTATACCCTCATCCAATCCATTCCAGATCACTTCAAGATTGAGAAAATGGCCTGTACTGATGTTCCTCAGTTTGCCTGAAACTGTATCATCAACAACAGTTCCTGCTGTCTCCCATGTCCCTGAATTATTGAACTCGACTATCAGGATGAGATAACCTGAAAAATTTGTGATACCTGTATTGTTGAGCTTTGATACATATTGAGGTTCCTCTGAATTGATGACAGCTGTGGGTTCTAATTCAGCGAGATATCTTATCCTGATGAGATCATAGTCAGCAGTGATCCTTCCAGGGTGGAGGCTTAAATATCCGGAAAGATCCGGCGCAACATCATTATAAGTATTATAAAGCACCCCATTCAGAGAATGTGTCAGAATTCCTCCAACAGCATCATGCCTGAAATCAATCCATTGCTGCAGACCGACATAACCTGAAGTTGCCGTTAGTGTGCCACCTTTTTTCCGGTAAATTTCAACATCATTTGTTGATTGCATCCTCTTGAATACCATATAGCCTGTGTTTGACCCTGTATTCCAGGTTGATGCCATGTCAGCAACCCGTGTATATATTCCATTGAATCCTGTTGAAGGCGAGCTGTTGTAGACATAGTACCTCATCTCCATAGAGATGTTATCGAACTGGATGCCATTGATGTATGAAGTACCGTAACCTGTTGAATATCCCCTATACACCTTATTTCCTGAGACATTCTCAACACTCCATGTTCCTGTGTTGACCTGCCAAGAAGGTGAAGCTGATCCACCTACTGTGTAAGATTCAAAATCATCATAGAAAAGATACACTTCACTGCCATTTGCACGGGGACTTCCTGCCTCTTCATTTCCATAATATATATAGTATCCGCTGTCTGTGCCAAAGCCAGGTATCTGACTTCTTGTCTTGAACCAGATAGTTGTAGCTGACTGGTTGAAACCATTGAAATTGATCCTGTCAATCTCAGTATTGTAGCTGCTGTTCCAGAATATGATTCTTATATCATTGCCATTGTCAAGGAATTTTTCACCAGTTGTGTCAAGAGTGATGTTGACTGTGTAGCCTGCATCCAGAGGTGTGCTTTCGAGATTAGTGACATCGATACTTGCCCTGTAGAGATATGAATTGTTCCACCAGCTCTCATTCAAAGGATAGGTCAGATTAACGATCTCATTACTGCCATAGAGCAGCTTGTTTGTATTGACGACATATGAAGAATTTGCCCGTATCTCAAAATAATCAATATCAGATGTGTTTATATATTTACCTGTATTATTTGCAATTATTGTGTAGTTGTATTTTCCGTTTTTCCATGTTGAATTGAATAGGCCAACATATATCGGAGGAGTGAGTGACTGAAGTTTGAAAAGGCTCAGGCTTCCACCGGGAATGCTTATATTGGCTCTTACTGTATCTACCGCTACACCGCTTGTGGCATTAGCATATATGCTGATTGCGTTACCATAACCAATAAGTTTAGGTGATGCAGCTACAGTTATATTTATGCTGTCTCTTACAGATATGTTTATGGTTTTGAAAGCGCTGAGCGAATATATGGTTCCGCTTCCTGAATAAGATGCATTTATTGTAAAGGAGTTTGTTCCGGCAGGTGCCCATGCAGGAATCTGATAATTGTATACCGCCCATCCAGTAGTATTTGACGCGCTGCTGTATGATGTCTGGAAATAGATGGTCTCCCCGTTTATGCCGGATGAGTTGTCCCAGTCAAGCTTCGCATAGACAGTGATTGTATCTCCCCTGTATGGATTTGTATCAGAGACAGAAAGATATGTGATATTTGTCCTTGCATATACTGCGATATTTTGTGTGCTGTCATCATAGTTTGCATCAGGTGAATAAGTCTCGAGTCGGACTTCCTGCACACCTAGTTGTAAACTCTGCGATGTATTGACTGTTATATTGTTCCAGAAATTTGTCTCAGGCTCAAGAGTACTAAGGTACAGTTCAAGTCCGCCGGTTATATTCTCCCAACCAACAGGCAGTGTCCAATTCAATGTTAAATTTGTCAGATTTGTCTGGCCGATGTTTCTTGCATAGCCTGTTATATTGAACAATGTCTCTGCTCTCACGATTGATGCAGGATAATTTACAATGAATGTCACTAGCGGTTTGACTTTCAGGACAACAGGGAGGACCTCATTCCATTGATGGATTGTGTTTCCGGGGTTATTGTATTCAAAGCTTAGATTAATTCCAAAATCACCAAGAGGTGTTGAAGCTGTTGTTGTGATATTGAACACAGTCTGAGTGAGGCTGCTTCCTAATGCATTTCCAATATAGCAGGTGTCTCCTGGCTGGTTGATGCATGAGCAGGAAAGGCCGGTGATTGCAGGACAATTTATTGTGACATTCAGCCCAGACAGATTCTTGGACCAGGGATTTGTCAGGTTGAATGTATAAGTTGTATTTCCTCCTGCATTTATCTCTGAATCATTGATTTCACCTGAAATCTCATCAGGTATATGATAAACCACAAAATTGCGCAGGTAGTTGTTGACTGGTGACCCTCCATTACTCCAGTTCAGGTCAATATTCCATTTGTGCGTCCCTGTATTCGCAGTGTCTGTGATATTATATCCAACATCTGAATTATTGAATTCTGTTGCACATGTACCTCCTACATCAAGATTGCCGCATGCATTTGTGGTCTTGGTAAACCATGGTGCAGCACTGTCGCCTGAATCAAGGACATTCAAAGTTACTTCAACATTATGAGCAATGAGCCCTCCGGTATTATTGACAGTCACATCTGCGAAATCAATGATATCAAATGTCTCGTACTCATCCACACCATATGTTATGTTGTTCTCATGTACAATATTCACAAGTGTTATGTCAGGGACAAGTATGTTGATGCTGGAGTTTGCGTTCAGGAAATAGACATCATAATACAATTCCGTCTGGTTTGCAATCTTACAATACATAGGAGTATAGCCTTCGCCTGTTATGTTCCATTCAGTTTTTGCAATCCCTGATGAATTTGTCAGGTTTGTTGAGATTAGAGTAGTATCCACATAGAATTCAATAGGATAATTTCCTATTGGATCTGTTGTGTTGTGGTCACTTACCATGCAGTAGAAATCAATCATTGAATATATGGGATAACTGCCTCCTATCGGTGAAAGATAGGTGACGTTTGATAGACCGAATACCTCAAACTGCAACAATACAGACGAGACTTCTAAATTATTGGATGTATCATTTGCAAAGATTGTCGCATTGTAAAGCCCGATCAATGGTGTGAATGAATATGTAACTGAATAATTTGAGCTGATATTGCCCATGAATATAATTGAAGTGCTGCTATCAGGCAGTGTCACATTCAGCCATGCTGCATCAAGAGCGATGTTGTCTGTTATCACAGCTGTGATGTTCACAGACTGGTTCCTGTATATCTTAGTCTGATTGATATGATCGTTTGCAATGACTGGCTTAGTGACATCACGGACACTGATATTGCTTATGTTTGTTGTATCACTTGCGCCCTGCATATCGGATGCCCTGAAGTTGAACCATATAGCCTTTCCTTCTGCACCTGTAGGAATTGTCATGGATGCTATGCTCCAGTTGTAGAGGCCTGAGAAGCTGCCTGAATCCTGTAGTGAGAAATCAGCGTCACCATCGATCTTCCAGTAGAACTCCCAATTGCCAAGCCCAAGATTATCAGACCAATTTGCTGAGAAATTCACAACATCATCGGGTGCTGGTGTGAAATCCGTTGCATTTGTAAAATACCAAACCGGAGGTGTTATATCAAAATAAAAGATATATGAAGAATTCAATAATCCTCCATACCCATCCTCAAGAAGAGTGCCCACAGGATCTGTAAAAAGGACCTTTGCCCTGTAATATCCAGATACAGAGTTACCGGTATCCCAGCCTGCTCCTTCACCAGGACCATTCCATATGGATGATAGTTCAAGGACTTGCGATGAAGTAAGATTTCTCATTTTTCCTGAAACTGTATCATTAATAACTGTATAATTGATCAACCATGAACCTGTATAATTGGTCTCAATCGTCATAGTGAGATAACCAGAGATAGTTGTAGAGCCGAAATTAAGAATACTTGAATAATTGAGTGTCTCTGAAGTTCCATAAGCAATCAGAGAGTTGTTCAAAGCAAGATAAGACGCATCTATCCAGTCAGATGATCTTGAGACATTAGATATTCTGAGTTCGTCAATCAGGCCATCAAAATTGTAAGCTGTTCCTGCCTCCCACCTTCCGATCCAAAGATTATTGTTATCAGAAGGAAAGGTTGACATGCCGACTGAGGTCGGGCTGAAAGCATCTTCAACTCCGTTTTTATATCCTCTCAATTCCTGGCTCGAACCATCGAAAACAATTGTCAGATAATACCAGACTGATTGACTGAATGAATTTGTTGAAAACATAAGTCTGTTTCCTGTTCCTGTCAATGCAGTTGACATGGTCTTTGTCCTTGTAGGGCTTGAACCTGATGCACTTTCATCTCTCCATATAAAAGGATAAAATTCTCCGCTTCCTCCTTTGGCAAAGATTGTATCATCACTATTGGTAAGATCTGTCCTAAAAAAAGCCTCAAATACAACGTCCTGCTGGCCTTCATAGGAATCAAATTGACCCATGTTGATATAGTCATTATCAGTCTGGACAAAATCCATGGCATAACCATTCTGCCCAAGAGAGAGCAGAGCTCCACTGTTGGTGCCATTATTCTTGTCTGTCGAATCAAAAACATTGCCTGAGAGAGCATTCATGTGCCATACTGCCAGATAGCTGCTATTCCACACACCTATTGGATCCTGATTGTCCTCTGCCTGTAGATTTCCATAGTATGCCCAAAAAACTGTATCACTGCTATCTGTGACCATGGGTATCCTCACCCATAGCTCAGCATTTTCAGAAGTTGTATTCCATCTCTCTATCTCATAGTCCAGCTCTTCACTATTGTCATAGCTTACAAACCTTATGTCTTTTCCATTTGAGTCTAGTTTTGAAAAATCAAAATTAGACGAATCAAGTTTTAGAAGCACAGGGAAGTCTGTAAGTGATGAGCCAACTGTACCTGAAGGTATTGTGAAATCAATCCTGTATGACCATGATGAATTCCACCAGCCAGCCGGTGCAGTGAGATTTACTATCTGATTTGGCCCATAGATATCATATTCAGTCTCAATCCACATGGATGCAGTGGAATTTATTGTGAATGATCCTGATTCAGAAATATTTTCATTTTCAAGCATATCGCTTGCTGTGATGGTATAATTATATTGCCCCATTCTCCAAGTTGAATTGAAATAAGCCTCATACTCATCATTGATGGTATTATAAAGATAGAATTGCAGGCTTTGGTTAGGCATTGTGACATTTGCCCTCACCCATGATACGCCGTCACTGTCTGTCACATTTGCCCGCAATAAAACAATCTGACCGATTCCTGTATAATTCGGTTCTGCATATACGTCAAATATAGTTGGTGGAGCAAGAGTTACAGTAAAACTGTATGTCTCAGATGCATTTGTATTTGTCATGTTATCGCTGCATGTGATGTTCCAAAAATAAGTGCCTTCCTTATTGAATGATTTTGGAAGCAGAACCTCACTGTTGTTCTGAGCGATGATATCAGTCTGGTTCACTGAACTATTGATCATAAGAGAGCAGTTGAAATTCAAGTTCAATGCATCGACTGCCAGAAAAGAGAAATCAACATTAGGCCCAAGGACCTGGCCATTTGAAGGCGCTGTCAGATTTATTGCAGGCCCGGTCGTGTCAACAAACAGCGTAAAATTACCTGATGAATTTTCCAATAGGCCAAGATCAATACATGAGACATACCATAAATTCTCGCCATCACTCATCCCTTCTACAGAGAAATTGTTTTTCTGATTATTGTAGATTGTACTGTTTGACTGGTTGAATTCACCATTGATGTAAAGGCTGCAATTGTTGAATCCATTGTTGTCAGAGACATTATAATAAAAAGTGATTTTGCTGGCTGAAGTCCATGACAGATTTGCAGGTGAATCAAGGATAACAATCGGTGGCTCTGTATCTCCGTTGATATAAGCATCATCCATGAGGGAAATCGGCTCTGCGCCAATTGCTGAACCATTGCAAAATACAGTCCAGTTATATGTACCGCCAAGAGTGAAATTCCTGACAAAGTAATAATCTGTTGAATTGAAAGTCATATTTACCGGAGCTGAATCATCAAAATCAATCTCGCAAAAAACATCTGCTCCTCCAATCTGCTCTCCGGAAGTATAATTTGTGTAATTTGCATAGAATGTGATATTCTGATATACGTAGACTGTCTGGTTTCCTCCCAAAATATCTGTGTTATCATAGATTGAAAGTATAGTATTGTTTGTAGCTGAATATGATGAGAACTCTGATACATTGAATGTGAGGTTGTTTCCGGAATATGAGATGAATGTGCAGACAGCATCTTCGCAAAGACCGAAGTTTCTCAGTATGACTGGTTGTTCAATGAAGTACAGATTGTAGAGCTGGAGGATTGCCTGCTTGTTGAGCGGAGGTGCCATCTCTGAATTTATGTCAATATAATTGTTGCTGATATCAGAGACAAGATTGAGGTCAAGGCCGTCTGAAAGGTCGACAGGAACAGTGAAATTCACCATACCATACATTGGATTCTCCATAATAAAATTTTCAATATCCGATACTTCAACTAGCGAAAGGTTAGTTGTTTTTCCTGAATAGTCAGAGGTGGTCACCACAGAGAATTGGCGTATGTCTGATGTTTTGTTGTTCCCGAAAGTATCAGAGCATGAGATGTTCCAGAAGTATTTTGCAGGTGAAAGCCCAGCCACAACAAAAGTGTTTGATATCTCTGACACCGAAGCATTCTCCTGGCTGAATTGACCGTTTATATTAAGTGTGCAATTCTTCATATCCTCTTCAGGACCAGTGACATTGAAATCAAAATATAGTATTCCGTCGTTGTCTCCTGAATTATTCATAGGTAAGTCAAGAGTTACATAAACCGCTTTCCTCAGTATAGTAATATTATAGATAGTATAATTTGCTCCGGTATTCCCAAGCGTGTCATTTGCATAGGCAAGAATCTCAAAAGGATAACCATTGGGAACAGTTGAAAGATCCCATAGGCAGCTCTGGCTATCCGAATCGTCACTGCATGCATAATTCCAACCCGGACTGTCAGCCAATTGATACATGAATGTGACTGCATCAACACTGCTCAGAGCATCAGAAATGCTTGCATTCAGGAAATAATAGTCAACACTTATATTGCTTGAGTTTTGTGGACTTGTGATCACTGAAACAGGGCCGGTATGGTCAATAGTGATATTGTATGAGGTATGATTTTCACCTATGAAGCCATTTGTGTCATTTGAATAGGCAAACAATTCATATGAATTCGCATCAGGAAGCCCTGTCAGATCCCATGAGCAGGAATACGGCTCCATGTCATCTGAGCAGATAGCCTGCCACACAGCTGAACCATTCTCTCTGAACATGAAAGAAACAGTATCAACATCACTTATCGCATCAATTGCTGTTGCATTCACATCATAGGTCACTGCAGAAATGTTTGTGAAATTTGCTGGTGCAGAAATACTTGTCAACGGACCGCTAATATCTACAAGA
>JAHIYL010000195.1 GCA_018815145.1 Nanobdellota archaeon
AAAAAAATTGCATTTTTTGTTCAAACATTTGACATCTAATTTTCTTCTTTTTTTTGGCATTTTAGCTATTAACACCTCTTTCCTAATAAAATTATAGAAGATGAACTAGTATTTATATCATTCGTTTAAGTAGTCATTCTGCAACCATACATTCATATAGTGTTACGACCTTCTGAGGATATATCGATATAGAATCAATTGCACTGAAAGCAAGAAAATCTATAGAAAATGTCTGCATAGATGACTGCAAGGCATATTGCTGCAGAAAAGGCTATATCACTCTTAAGGAAGATGAGCTTAAGCTTGTGACTCAAGGTAAGGATGAGTATTTGTTACATGAAAAAATCCTTGAAAAAAAGAGTGATGGGAAATATACGCTGTCTTTTGAGGCGCTTGATTTCTGTCCCAGCCTAAAGAACACACTTTGCCTGATCCACAAGAACCCAAAAAGACCCAAAGTCTGCAGAGACTATCCCTTATTCATTGCAAAAAATAGTATATATATATCTCCAAGCTGCCTTGCATTTAAACAGGGAAAATTCTTTGCATATATCAAAAAATTCAGGGCTCTCGGAATGGTCGTAGAAGAAAAGGATCCTTTTTCAGATATTGAGAGCTTCACACTGGAATGAGCACAACAATAAAAAATGTGATTATTAATCGGATTCCTACAAGAATACAATGCTCAACACCAATAGAATGACCAAAGAATTAAATAATATGAAATTATTGGATACATTATGAATTTAAAAACCATTGCGTTATTGATAGCGTTTTGCGCAGTTATATTGTCCTGTGGTCAGCCCCCGACCCAACCTCCTTCACCAGAAAATCCTGCCGCACCTACTCCCTTTGAAGAAGAAACCACTCCCCCTTCAACACCAACAGAGCAGCCACTTCCAGAGGATAGATCAACATTATGCGCGAAGCGATGGACTTATCATGAAATTAAGCCAAGGGAGTATGGGGGAAACACAAGATATCTGTGCATACTTGAAGAGGAATATCCTCCTTCAGACAGCTGTCCTGATGGATATGAAATGTTTAATGTCTACGCAGATGCTGTGGGACACAGGCCATACTATGATTGCCAGGTAATGCAGGAAGAGGGAACACAAATTGCTCCGCAATTGTGTTTTGATCAAGAATATGTGGGATCAGCAATACATTGTGATGCAGAAGACTATAAGCTAGATTCTCATTCTGATGAATGGTCAGGATCAAACGACAGGGTAGCATGCTGGTTTAAATGCGTGATTAAGGAAAATCCATATCTTGAAAATCGGCATTGGCCATGCGTAGAGCCGTATTGGCCCACTGAAAGTGTTGATCTTGGAGGTGGCAAGGTGGGGTGGGGATGCGGCCATTCGGATATTCATGATCCAGATCCTTCTCAACATACATATATTTTAGTTGAGTCTACATAATGCCTTCATTCTCCGACTTATAACCAATTTCAAAAGTCTTTATTAATTCTCTCAGATTTCTTTTTGTCTATGCATCTAAAAAAATACATTGCCATTGGACAAGCCATGTTCAAGACAGTCCTAATCTACAGGTTTGATTTCATGTTCTCGATAATAATATCACCAATGACTTTGATACTCTATTATTTCATCTGGGAATCAATATTCAGGAACAACCAAACAGGAATAATCAATGGCTACACATTCCCTGATATGATGACGTACTATGTCCTGTCAATGATCATAGGGCATTTCATCTGGAACATGGTGGGCAATGACCTTTCTGAAAAGATAACATATGGTGAGCTTTCCCAGGATCTTCTGAAACCTGTATCCATATTTTCAATGTTTCTTGCAAACACAATCGCACAGAGATTGTTTGCAGTTATTGCAGAAGTCATCCCGGTATTCATCATATCATTCATCATATTCAGGCTGAAATTCATCAGTGCAAGTGCAACATTATTGTTTTTTGCGTCCCTGCTCCTTGCCTTTTTCCTGAATTTTCTTATCAGCTATGCAATCGGCCTACTATCGTTCTGGATGCATAAAGTAGAATCTATCCAATGGCTCTTCTCTCTTTTCATACGCTTCCTCTCAGGTGAATTCATCCCTTTGACCTTTTTTGGGAGTTCGCTTTTCACTGTGTCAAAATTCTTACCTTTCTATTATCTTAGGTTTGGGATAATTGAGATCTTCCTCGGAAAGACTGGAATAGTAGATTCTTTGAAATTCATGGCAATCCAATCAGTGTGGATAATTTTCTTTTACATCATAATCAAGATCATATGGCATCATGGGATGAAAAAATTTGGAGCGACCGGCGGATGAAGGTGAAGCAATGATGCGGACGAGAAGAATAAGGATATTTGACTTTTTCATGCAGAGCCTGAAGATGACATTGTCTCAGCAGATGGCCTATAAATTCAATTTCATACTAAGAGTAATAACACTGTTTAGTTTTGATATGATGATACCTTTGGTCACAATCATCATCTACAGCAATACAAAAGGTTTTCCGGGATGGGGTTTGAATGAGATCATCCTTTTCCAGGGTATCTTCATATTCCTGAATTCCATTGACAGGATGTTTTTTCAGCGTGTCGACTGGACTCTCTCATATGATGTCCGTACCGGAGGCTTTGACAGATACCTTCTGTTTCCGATAAACACCCTTGCATACATATCATTTACAAACCTCTCTGTTGAGCATATTGCTGATTTTCTCATCGGAATTGTGCTTGCTCTATATTCATTCAATAAGTTAAATATATCTATCTCGATATTCCGGCTTTTGCTTTTCATGGCATCACTTCTCTTTGCGCTGATGCTGGTCTTCTCTATCGCTGTGATCAAATATTCTATAATACTCAGGACAGTCAGGATTGGCAGATTAGGAGAATTGGTGAGGACAGTCAAGAACTATGGACAGTATCCAAACAATATCTTCAGTGCATTCCTCTCATCTGCATTCAGGTTTGTGCTTCCGATATCAATATTTGCGTTTGTTCCAAGCAAGATCCTGCTAGAATCATATTCCTCAGGTATCCTTGTGATTTTTACTGTTATCATTGCAATATTCATATTTTCATTAGTGTTCTGGAAAGAATCTCTTAAGAAATATACAAGTGCAGGTGGTTAGATTGATGATTGATGTACAGAATTTAAAAAAACATTTCAAGACTTTCAAGAAAGAGGCAGGTTTTGCAGGGTCGCTCAACTCTTTAGTGAACAGGAAATACGTCTCTGTAAAGGCGCTTGACGGAATATCTTTTGGGATAAAAAAAGGTGAGATCCGCGGATTCATAGGTCCGAACGGCGCCGGCAAGTCAACAACCATAAAGATACTCTCAGGCATCCTATATCCGACTTCTGGAAAAGTCATGGTCAATGGCTTCAATCCCTGGAAAGAGCGTGAGAATTACGTGAAAAGAATAGGCGTAGTGTTTGGCCAAAAACAGCAGCTTTGGCTTGATCTTCCTGCAAGCGACACATTCCAGCTGAACAAGGCACTATATGACATACCTGAAAAGACTTTCAGAAAGAATTTGAATTACTTTGTAAAACTATTTGAACTCAAAGAGATCATCAAACGTCCTGCACGGCAGTTATCTCTTGGTGAAAAGATGAAATGTGAACTGATATCATCACTTCTCCATGATCCTGATGTAGTATTCCTGGATGAACCGACTATAGGTCTTGACATAATTTCTAAAGACAAGATTAGAACCTTCATAAAACAGGTCAACAGGGACAAGAACATAACCTTCCTATTGACGACCCATGATCTGGATGACATCGAGAACCTCTGTGAAAATATACTGATCATCAACAAAGGAAGGATTGTCTTTGATGGAAATCTCTCCAATCTTCGTAAAAAGGCTATCAAGACAAAAATACTGGATATCAAATTCAAGCAGAATGGAAAAGACATTGATTCCTGCATCAACATCGAAGGTGTGAAGGTGCTCTCAAAAAATGGCATCTCTGCTTCGCTTGAAGTGAACCTCAAAAAGCAGAAGATTGAAAAAGTGATTGAAACAATACTCAAGAATTGCCAGATTAGAGATATTAATATAAATAATCCCGGCATAGACAGTGTAATCAAGACAATATATGAGAAGAAATGATTGAGAAGATCATCATACCTATTGCAGTACTTGCATTTGTTTTCTACTATTTTAACTGCCAGAGAAATCCAAAAAAATCATTTGTCTGCATATATGTGACAAAGAAATTTACAAGATTGCAGATCGGATTTCTATTGATGCTGCTTTTTTTTTTCCTCTTGTTCCAGAGTCTTTTTGTATTCGGATTGCTTGTTGTTTTCAGTGCTGTCCTGAACACATACCAGAACAGACTAGGGATACCTTTTGACATAAGTCCGTCCCTGGTATTAATGATATTGATCTCAATGAAGCTTGGATTTTGGTTTGGTCTTGCATATCTTATCCTTGGATACTTTATACCAAGTGTGCTTGTCGGAGGATTTGATTATATTACATTTATGTTTGTCTCTCTTGCAGGAGTAGTCTGCTTCCTTGCATCGCTTCCTATTCCATTGTCTACTTTGTACTTTGGAGTCATTCTTATACTGTTCCAGAGTATTTTTGCATTCATCATCGCCAGTATGTCAGCTGATCCTAAGAATATTTTTTCGGTTTTTTTAGGGTTTGTTATGAATATCATGTATTTCTCTTTTCTCAACGAGATAATTCATAAAATACTTTCGTGACAAAAATGCAAGAAAAAGAATATAGGTCCCCTGCTGAAAAGAATTTTGGAGATTATCTCTGTGAAAAAGGAATATTTTTTCTGGCAAATGTAAGACCTGATCCACTTCTGCCGGTTGTTGATTTTCTCATTGGCGGAAAATTGATTGTAGAGATTGACGGCAAGGGATTCCATAACAAAAAAGAGGATGCAAAAAGAGATGCAGTAATGAGAAAAGCCGGCTTTGATGTATTCAGGATACCTGCATCAAACACATTTGATAGGGATAAACTGAAGATATGCTGGAGAGAGATCGAAAAAAAATCCAGAATGACAGACAGAAAGATTTAAATTGTCTGAATGAATAGATATTCCTATGAGAGAGAAAATATTTGCTATGTTGATGATTCTTTGTTTAATAGTTGTTGGATGTGGTACACCTGCAGCTGAACCAGCGGCACCTGCAGGATCAAGTGGAGAAAGTGAGGAACCAGTTGCATTACCCACAGCATTGGATCCAAACTTGGTAGGTATTTTTTCTGCATCAGATACTTATGGAATATGTATGGATGAATGTGTTAATAATGTAGATGCAGATGGAAAAATGCCTGACGGAACTGATGTTCGCTTTTGTTACCATAAATGTTTTATTGGTGCATGTGAAGAAATGGGCCTGAGTAGCGAGACTGTCAAAAGCGTTGATGATGGAGGAGATATTACAATAAAATGTCTCCTTGATGCAGAATATCTTTTTCCAAATACAATGTTTGAATATGAATTGTATACTAATGCTGATTCTGCCTGGTGCGATGCATCCTGCAATTATAAAAACTCTGAAAATCCAGAAGTGTGTTATGGCAAGTGTATGTTATGTGAAATCACTGTTAATAAAAATGCCAATTCAGAAGACTGTGGATATTTAGGGAATGTTGATGAAGAAGGACTTTTAAAAACTTTATCAGAATATAGAGAAATGATAGAACTTCCAGGTGTTTCTGATATAACAGAACATATGCTTAGAGTCTTTGCAGCAAATTACTATGGAGGATTTGACTATACCAAAGCAACTGAAGCTTTAAAAACGTGGGATAGAATAAGAAAGGTTGTCTATTTATTCAAATATGCTCAAAATTTTGCAGGAGAACCATCTGGTGAAGTACCTGTAATTGGGGTTACTCAGTATTCAGCTGATGATCAAAATGAGATAATGAGGGATATGAGAAATGCTGCAAAATTCCCTGAAGCAGGTAAAGATGTGTTAAAGACAGTTCTTGATGTTGGTCCAGGAACCTCATTTTCAGAATCAAATCCTGAGGACGGTTGGTTAATTTTTGCCACTGATATTAAAGCGAGTGATTACCTTTCAGGTGTCCCCGTCAACAATCAACAGGAAATTGATAGTTGGGATGAGAGTATAACTGAAGAATTTCCAACAGTCCTTTTCAGCCTACCTGTTCAATTAATTGATGCTGATAATAAGTTCGACCAAGTCAGAGTTATAAATCCTTCACCTGAAGGAGTTGATCAAGTTATTAGGAGGTCTATTCCTATAGCTCAAGAAGAATTTATTTTAGCGACTAATCTTGAGTATTTGACTAAGGCTTCTGAGGATGATGTTTTATCAGAAATTGCATTGTATGAAAGTGCTATGGATCTTCCAGGATATAGTGTGGAAAGAGAAAAAATGAAAATTGATGACATTTTTAGCACGTATAAAATAAGGACAATTTATAATGCATTTTCATGTGCGAGTAGCATAATTGATGATGGAATAATAGTGCATTATAAAGGTGCACCAGCAGATGGTAATTTAGATGATTACTGCTATTTGGTGTATAAGGTTACAAGAAATTAGGTCCATTACAAAAATTTCTTCACTAATTTTATACAAAATAGCAATGCACTTTTTTGATCAACCTGAAGTGGATTTCGTGCTTCTCACTCAAGCCCACAAAATAAAGTACTTTCTAATGATTGATTTTGACATCATTGGTCAATATGGATGACAAAAAGTAAAGAACGCGTCCGAGGAGATTCGAACTCCCGGCCTTTGCCTTAGGAGGGCACTGCTCTATCCAAACTGAGCTACGGACGCATAGGATGTAGGAAAATCCATTGATTTTTAAAAGATTTGCCTTTTTTTGGACTATTTTTGCATTCCGAAAAGATTAAATACTTATTGACTCTTATCCAATTAATAAAAAAGGGGAGAAAATGCCGGAAAACCAACCAAAATTCCAGATAGACACAAGACCTGAAATAATCGATCTGCCAAGTATGGCTGACAGGACGGTCATCGACGTAAGGTATTCTTTGTTAAAACCATATGCATCTGCACACATCTTCTGGAACAAAGAGATGAATGAACTGGTCTATCATGTCGAAGAACCGGAACTTACTCCTGCTGAGCATGAAGTGCTGAGGCTTATTCTCCTTGCTCTTGAAGAGATGATCAACATAAGCTATTCAAATGCCAGCAAGATGAATATGGTCATAACATATCTTGAAAAGAATGTACAGGCAATCCTGATTGAACTTGGCACCAAGGTCTCTGTAGAGACATATCTGAAGCTCATGTACTACATATTCAGGAATTCTGTGGGACTTAATAGGATTGAACCATTGCTGCATGACTATTATATTGAAGACATTGAATGCAATGGACTGAATTTCCCGATATACATTGTGCATAGAAAATATGAGAACCTGAAGACAAATATTATCTATACCAATCCTCAGGAAAGCACGGATTTTGTCGAGAAACTCGCCCAGAAGACAGGAAGGTATGTGTCCTATGCAAAACCGCTCCTTGACGGAACCCTTCCTGACGGAAGCAGGGTCAATGCAACCTATTCTTCAGATATCACAACCAGGGGACCTACTTTCACAATCAGAAAATTCACCAAGGATCCTCTGACTCCAATCCATCTTATCAGGAGCAGGACTGCTCCGGCTGAAGTTTTTGCATATCTTTGGATAGCTATAGAACATAAGAAGAATATCATTGTGGTCGGAGAGACAGCTTCCGGAAAGACGACATTTCTGAACGCAATCCTCTCCTTCATCCCTTCAGAAGCCAGGATCTGTTCAATCGAAGATACCAGGGAACTCAATCTTGCACATGAAAACTGGCTTCCTTCAGTCACAAGGACCGGTTTTGGCATCCCTGACCTTCAGGGAAAAGAATATGGAGAGATATCACTCTTTGATCTTCTGAGAGAGAGCTTCAGACAAAACCCTGATTACGTTATCGTCGGAGAAATCAGGGGTAAAGAAGCATTTGTACTGTTCCAAGGCATGGCGAGCGGCCATCCGTCATTTGGAACATTCCACGCCGGAAGTGTGGAAACTCTTGTCAGGAGGCTTGAGACACCACCTATCAACCTGTCCCCTTCCCTGATAGAGTCACTGGATATTGTCTGTGTGATGTCGCATCTCAAGGAAACTGATAAAAACATAAGAAGAATGAAAGAATTGGTCGAGATAACCGGTAAGCAGAAGGAGATTGGAAAAGTCGAACAGAATATGCCTTTTGAATGGGATCCGGTCCATGACAGGATTGTCAGCAAATCATATCCGACAGTATTTCAGAAAATCAGCAAAGAATCAGGACAGGAGATTGACAAGCTAAACAAAGAACTCCAGGTGAGGACAATGCTCCTGAACAAGATTGCTGAAACACAAATATCAGATTTCAAAGAGATCAATGAGATTATCAAGGGATATTATGTCAACAAAGTCAAGGTTCTGAGGAGTTTTGGTCTGATATGAACAAATTGGATAAGATTGAGGATAATCTAAAGAAGATAACTATGCTGTCAGAACTGTATGACGACCTTTTGGAACGGGGCATTGCGTCAGAAGAAGAGCTTGAAATAACAAAAGCCAAAGCAAAAGTGGCAAAGCAGGAAAAACTGAGGCTCATCTTTGAGAACCACAAGCTCATATCAGAATCCATTGAAAAGACCCAAAATGAAGCATGATTCACATTATTACAGCAATATAATAGGAAGCTTTCTTGAAGAGATCAGAACTTATGAATCTTACAGAAAAGAGCTATTTGAAAATCTTTCCACACTTGACAAACAGTATCAGCGGGGAGATTTCACCTACAAAAAATATAATGAACTGAAGAATGACCTATTGTTTGACAAGACAAAAGATGAGTTCATGCTCTACTATGACTCATATATCAATTCTCTTTTCATAAAACTTGAATATTTCAACACAAAGCTCCTCGAATTGACTTATAATGACAGTGAATTCAAAAAACTGCATATCAACAAAAAGATCCTGTCAAGAAGCAGCACTCTTGTAAAAAAATTACCCAGCATTGATTTTGAAAAAAGATATGCTCCAAAAGAACCTCCAAAAAAAGATATTGATGACAATCTCATATCCATATCCGTCGGAAAAGACAAAGACCTGGCTCTGATAGAGCAGGTTACCGGTGGAAAGATCGACATAAAATATGGAGAACCTCCTGCCAGACCCGATTATATTGGAAGCAAATTGGATCTGAACCTGCAGGTGCCAAGACCGGAATCAAAAAGAGATATCCGGATTCCCGGACCAAAGAATCTTGGTCCTCTAAGGAATCTTATCTATGCACTGCAATCCAAGGAAAAACCATTCCTTGACAGCCTGCAAAAGGATGATAAGATCACCATCGGAACATTTCTAAGCAAGGATTTCTTCAAGTACCTATTCAATAAAGAAGATAAAAAAGATCAATTCATATCAAAAGAAACCCAGCTCTCAACCACAATATTCACGCTTCATGATCAGAGTGTTGGTGATATTATGGATGAAGATCTCAAAGGAGTGCTTGACCCATATCTGTTGGAAAAACAGGTCAAAGAGATCAAGAACCTTATCAAGCTCAAGGAGACTACTGTATATAAACCCAGTTCACTAGGATACTACGCAAATATCAGCGTACGAAAGCTATCAATTTTCTTTATTGAGCGTTTCCCCCCATTTTTCAGAAGCCTGTACCGGGCGCTGAGATTTTCAAACATAAAAATATTGTCAAGCACATATATCAATATTATGTTCCTCCTCACAATCGTGTCCTTTTTGATCACTGTCCCTTTATTGGGGATAATCTTTTCTATGCAGGGAACAAGTATAGGCATAAACATAGCAAAAACCCTGTTTGTCTCAGTCTTCATGGCATGTTCGATGTTCTTTGGCATGTATTACTATCCATTCATGATGATTGGCAGCAGGAAAAGAAGCATAAATTCAAATCTTCCTTTTGCAATCGATCATATGTCGTCAATCGTCGCTTCAGGAGTTCCTCCAACCACAATGTTCAAGCTCCTTTCAGCCTCAAAAGAATATGGTGAGATCTCATCTGAGATGGAAAAGGTGTCAAACTATATAGAAGTTTTTGGATATGATGTCCTGACAGCTATAAGAGCAGTTGCAATCAACACACCTTCAGAAGATTTCAAGGAATTCTTCAATGGGCTTGTATCTACAATAGAGACCGGAGGGGATCTGAAGCACTATCTTGAATCAAAATCAAAAGATGCTCTTTTGCATTACAGGCTTGAACGGCAGAAATATATAGAGTCAATCTCAACCTACTCAGACCTCTACACAGGTGTCCTCATCGCTGCACCGCTCTTCTTTGTCACTGCACTCTCTTTGATCAGCATGCTGGGCGGACAGGTCGGAGGCTTGGATGTGAGTGTCTTGATGGCCATGGGAACATATCTAGTGATTCCCGGACTCAATGTATTGTTCATCATTTTCCTGGAACTGAACCAGCCTGGGATATAGGGGGGAGAAATTGATTAGATGTCCAAAAGAAATATTTTCACAATCATTGCTTTTTTACCTTTAACATGGTATATTTTTACAGTCATTTATTTTGTCTTAAGAATAAAACAAGGAGTATTTGTAAGTCCATTTGATATTGGTTTTATTTTACTATATATTATTATTATTCCAACAATAGCAGTATTTTTAAAACATATTTTCAACGAAAAATGGAATTTGTCCAAAAAAATTATGTACTCTATGATGATTTTATTTCTAAACGTTTCCCTTATACCCAAACTTTTTATTGTATTCCTTATGGTCAATTATATCTAAAACAAACGCAATAATATGGATTTCTGAATCATCATTAGTCAATGAATAAAGCATTCTCCAATAATTGGGAAGCTCTACTCTAAATAGATTTTTTACATTGTAATTTACTATGTATTCACCAGGAATTCTATCTTTGGAGATTGGATTTCCATAGTGAATATTCACCTTAATTAACTCAACCTTTTTGTTGATAGCATTTAGTATCGAATTATCAATTTTTGAGTGTGGTGCACGTTCATTTAGGTATCTATACACTTCTTCAGCTTCGGATGAAAGAATTAACCTAACTGGCTTATTCATAATTCTAATCCCTCACTTATAGCTTTCCTTAATTTTTTATTGGTATTATTTATCCAAGTTATGCCTTTGAGAGAGACTGCAATCTTGTTGCTCTGCTCCAAATAATTTAATATTACCATCAAAGTATTATGATTGACTTGTTTTGGAAGTATTCTTTTCAATTCTGCAACCGTTATTACACTCTCATTCATTCTCTGTAATGTTTTTTCTACCATAATTACTGTATTTAATGTTGGAGATGCTCGTTTATGTATTAATTTTGTCATAATAATCACTTTTAGATATTAATTAATAAC
>JAHIYL010000196.1 GCA_018815145.1 Nanobdellota archaeon
GTTTCCGGCTTCTTTCCAATAAGTGCTTTTGGGCAGAGGGAAGCCTACAAGTGTTTTATTATTCATGATCAGTTCTGGAAATACGTCATATGAAAAATCTGATTTCTTATACAGAGTTATAGTTTTGAGCACTTCCTTTTTTAGCACAAAAATACCTGAGTTCACTAAATTCATTTTCCCGATACCAACATGGTTTTTTAAAAAACTGTCAGTCGGTCTTTCCACAAATCCTATTATTTTGTGCTGCCTATCTATGTCAATCAGACTTGACCCCCTTGATTTTTTCTCTCTGACCAGGATTGTTGCGTATGAATTTTTTTCTTTATGATACCCAAAAAACACACCCATATCCAAATCAGATAAAATATCCCCATACATAACTATGAAATCATCTTCTAAAAT
Organism: Nanobdellota archaeon; assembly: GCA_018815145.1. GTDB lineage: Archaea > Nanobdellota > Nanobdellia > Woesearchaeales > GW2011-AR15 > WJJD01. Next base: position 403 of record JAHIYL010000196.1, read on the forward strand.
AGACGGGTCAATATTTTTCACTGCTCCGGCTGTCCCCAACAGAGTACTTTCAAAACTGTATCTCAAGTCTACACCTAATCCCTCTCCTGTTCCAAAATATTCTTCAATTTTTTCAGAAAGATGACCAACACAAAGGATTATGTCTTTGATCCCTTGTTTTTTTAGGAGAGCCAGCTGATAATACAAAAGCGGTTTGCCACATATACTGACCATGGATTTGGGAATCTTTTCAGAAACTGGTAAAAGCCTTGTTGCCAAGCCACCACAGACAATCACGACTTGCATCTCACTTCTCCAAAAGAATGGAAACTGTTTTCCTGACTGCCTCTTCAGAAGTCAATCTTGGCTTCCAGCCAAGCGTATTTATCTTTTTTGCTGAAAGATATGAGACTGGAACATCTCCTTTCCATCCCTGTTTCGAACCTGAATAAGTGAAATTCACATTTTCCAATTTCATCCCTTCACAGACAGCATTTGCTATGAAATTGACATCGCATGTACCAACTGAAGCAAGATTAAAAATGTTCATTTCTTCTCTGGAATTTTCAATACCGTAAAGTATACCCTCAATACAGTCTTTGACAAACAGATAGTGCTTGGTCTGCCTGCCGTCTCCTAAAATCAGCAGCTCTTTTGGATCATTTTTAAGTTTATTTATAAAATCAAAAATTACGCCATGGGTCTGCCGGTTACCTATTATATTTGCAAACCTGAATATCCATGCCTGCAGTCCGTAGATATGACTGAATGCACTGATTAGGTGTTCTGAGTATACTTTGCTTGCCCCATAAAGAGAGATTGTCAGCCTTCCACCATAGGTTTCATCAGCAATATCTGTGCCTGTGTTCCCATACACTGTCCCGCTTGAGGAAAACATGATCCTATTGATTTTATTGATCCTCATTGCCTCAAGCACATTCCTTGTTGCAATGGCATTCTGCTTAAGATCAAGATCAGTCTCTTCTAATCCCCTAAGGACATCTGGGTTTGCTGCAAAATGGAATACAAAATCGTGCCCTTTGATAACTTCACATAATCTTTCAGAATCAAGAAGATCTGCTTTTATCAACCTAAAATTTGCTTTTTCCGAGTGATGAGCAAGAAATTCTTTTTTTCCAGAACTTAAATTATCATAGACAGTCACTGTGTGCCCTGTATCCATCAGCTCATCTACCAAATTGCTAGCAATGAATCCTGCCCCGCCTGTCACAAATGCTTTCATTCTTAATTGCACCCTTTATAGTTATAATTGATTATCGGACAATAAAAAAAACACCAAAAATAATGAATATAATGCCATAGATTTTATAGGAATTCATGTTCTCCTTGAGGTATTTGGCTGAAATCATGAGCACCCAAATATAAGTCAGAGAAGTTATCGGATAGACTATAGTAAGTTCTTCAAATTTTAAGGCAATGATATAAAATATGGTTGAAAAGCCATATAAAAACAACCCTAACATCAACTTGTAGTTTTTTAAGATGGCTGCAATCTTAAACTCTTTTGCACCTATCTTCAGATAAAAAGAACCTGCCGCCCCAATGAATGAAGCTAATACAACAAGTAAGATTGAATAGATATTAGCCATCTGAAAACCTTGTCTTTTTTTTGTTGATGTGTCTTTTTAGCTCTTTGGTTTTGCTCCCAAGACCAATACAAATTATCCCCACCATTATCAGAAGCATGCCACCAATTTTAAAATAAGTCATTTTCTCACCAAGATAAATTACTGACGTCAGAGCCACCCAGATATAGCTGATGGAAATCAATGGATAGACAAAAGACAGATCCCATTCTTTCAGGGCCATAACGAGTATGAGTGCCCCTATGAAATAAAATAATCCTCCAAGATAGAGCCATTGATTGGTAAGCAGCACAACAAGATCAAATGCTAGATTCACTGAAGCAAGCTTAAAAAAAATCTGGCCGAGAGTAGTGAACAGTGTACAAAGAACCATAATGAATATTGCCTTGATGCCTGAATTCATGTTTTTTTATATTATTCTTCGTCCCAGTTGATCTTCCACACAATTATCCTCTGTCCCTGCACATCTGTCACATCGCTGAATCTTTCATAATGCGGATTGTATTTTCCCTCAAGATAGAACAGCTGTGTAAACATAGACTTTGTCAATTCCGGACTCATGACAACACTCCTCAGAGTATCGCTGTCGACAAGGACATTGAACCCAAATTTGTTTTCTGTCTCCAGTCCATCAAATTCTGCAATCCCTGTTTCCTCTGCAAGAGCAAATTTGTTTGGTGTTGCCTGAAGCTCTCCCAGTTTCTGGCCTGTCCCTTTATCATAGAGCCCCAATACCAAAAAAGAGCTTTCATGATCTGAAAGGTTTATAACTGATTTTTCAAAAACCGCCCTCTGGGTAGTTGAATCTGAGACAACCACACTATATCCGCATACAATCAGGTCTTCCTGTTTTGAGCACCCTCCTTCACCGATGAAGCTTGGCCATGCCGCTATCCAGTCATTGATTTGCCTGTCGTCTTTTTTTGGAAGAAGCTCCTTATCATAGATATCCATTGCATCTGTCTCAGAATAACCTAATTCTGTTACCAACGAATCAACAAACTTCTGCTTTGTGCCTGAATTCCTGTAATAATCATAGAGTCTTGCCCTTTCAAAGCTCCATATCCCAAAATGCGCCCATACTCCTGCTTTTGATACCATGTCCTGGCTTGTGATAAAGTAATTTTCAGGGGGATTGCAGTGTGTGTATGACAAGATCTCATCTGCCTTTTCTCCATCTATATAATCCAAGAGCACTTCCTTTGCCTCTTTTTTATCAAGTACAATTATCTTATTCAGTATCTCAATTGATTTAACCTGTTCTTTCAGCTCAAGATCCAATTTATCATATGCAGTATTGCTGCCGCAGTCAAGCATCCTTAGTATGCCTCTCGACAGGTGTTCGTCTTCTGTCAATAACGCTTTTCCTACCCAATGCGCCATAGGTGTGTTCTGGCTTGCACCATCAAAAGTTACCCTCCTGTCAGCAAGAAACTTGAACCAATGCCCAAAATCCCACCATGAATTGATAATAGCATCTTCTGATGCCTCATTATTGATTTTGGTCAGGCTTTCATACCATCCGTCATTGACATGAGGTATATATGATCTTGAAACCTTAATCCCTGCTTTTATTGGATTGACCAGCAATACAAGGAGGAGCAGTAAAACCAGGAATTTTGACAGAACCTTTCCCAGATACAGGTGCTTATTTGCAAAATCTATCAGGAATTCATATACTAATCCGATTGCTATTGAAAATGCAACAGCAAATGGCGGCACCAGCAGAAGGATGAACCTTATGCCTTTTGTTGATGCATATATGGTTGTAACAAACCAGGCAATCAAAAGGATGCCCAGCTTTATATCTATCTTGAACCTGTAGACCAATGACAGAAGCATGCCTACAAAGACAGGGGCAAGCAAAAGGAAGATGAATGGCCCCAGATTCATACCTGTATTGTTTATAAAGAATGAAAACCAGATGAAAGAACCTGCAAGATATATGAAAGATATGGTCTTCTGTTTCTTGAAATCGACAAGTGTACTGACAATACCCATCAATGCTATCAAAAAAAAGAACCTGCTGCCGACACCATCAATCGTTTCTCCCAGAGAGGCCGGATTGAGCTCTGCAACAGTGGTATATACATTTGGCCAATAAGAGCCAGACCTCTGCGCTTCCTTCAGCCTCGTGACCCTGATAGGTTTATTCAGCACATCTACAAAATCCGAGCCTTCACCAAAAAGAAAGGCACTGGCTCCTGACATGACCAAAAATATCACCAACACCATCAGGAGATTCTTGATTTCATGTGAAAATAATTTTGAGAAATCTTTTCTGATAATCCTGAAATTATATACAAAATAATAACCAAGATATGCACAAATAGAACCAATCAAAAAATAGAAGATATACCACCAGCCTGACCAGGCTAATGCATAGAGCCCTATAAAAAATCCGGACAGGGCAGCATAGATTGCCTTCATCTTCTTGTCATCTGCAGCAACAGCATGGATAAACAGGAATAGGATGAGCAATGGAAAAACAATGTTCATGATGTCGTTGTCGCTGCCAAGGGATCTGCTCAATATTGTCGGATGCGTCGCAATCAGCATTGAAGCGAAAAAACCACCAATGTTGCCTGCAAGCTTCCTGCCTACAAGAAAAGATATAAAGACAGCAATCAATGCCAGGAAAAGCGGAGTCAGAAATGCTGCCTGCATAAGAGTCATCTTAGGATTGAAGAACTTAGTGATTCTGAATACATCTGCTTCAATATATGGATATAGGTTGGAGTCGACCGGTGCACCCTGCGGTGCCATCATATAAGTGTCATAATCTTTCCCATCCCGCACTTCATCACCATATGTCCCTTTCTCCAGGAGATTTCTTGCATACCTCATGTAAAAATAGGAGTCTATGTCGCCAAGATATGTATATCCGTTCTCATCCTGGAACTGTGACTTGAGATATTCTGAATTCTGTTTTATGGCATTCTCAATCCCTGCTTTTTCAGCTACAATCACCTGATTGTATCTCTCCTCAATAAGAGCATTCTTGTTCTGGGCAGGCAGATTCGGATATTCTGAATTTACCTGTCCTGTCACCTGCCCCCTTATGTTATTGTGGACGCTCTGTGTCGCAAAATCATCTGTTATGGGAAGATATGTAGGAATGAGTCTTAAATATACAGTCAGGAGCAAGGGAATCAATACAATGAGTATTGCAGCATTCCTGGCAATGAATGTCTTTGCACTATCCAAATCAATTGTGATGTCTTCATCAGCTGCTCTTTTTGCACTTGATTTGCTGTGTGTGTTTTTCTTTTTTGCAGGTTTTTTGAATATTTTTGAAATCTTTTTGAAATCAATTGTTACTTCTTCATCAATATCTTCTTTTGCCATTTAACCACTCCCCTTGATTTTATCTATAAAATTCAAGATTCTTTTTAAATATTATGCCTAAGAAATGCCGGATAGGGACAAATATCCTGATTATGAAACAAATCAATGAAAATATATTTAAAACATCCCCGTTTCCAAAGAATATAACAATATGGCAAAAACAGCAATAATAATAGGCGCCGGTCCTGCCGGTCTGACTTCAGCATATGAGCTTCTTGAAAAGACAGATATTGTCCCGATAATATTTGAACAGAGCAATGACATTGGCGGCATATCAAAAACAGTCAGATATAAGGGAAATCGGATGGATATAGGTGGACATAGGTTTTTTTCAAAATCCGATGTTGTAATGGGTTGGTGGGCAAATATCATGTCAACACAAGGGGCGCCATCCAAAGACGATTTGGTCTTGAAACGAAACATCGAATTCAACACAGGAGGACCGGATCCTGAAAAGACAGATGATGTGATGCTCATAAGAACCAGGCTTTCAAGAATACTCCATCTAAGAAAATTTTTTGACTATCCAATATCAATATCTGCCCAGACAATAAAGAATCTCGGGTTGATCAAGACAGCAAAGATTGGTTTCAGCTACATATATTCAAGATTCTTTCCCATAAAAAAAGAAAATAGTCTTGAAGATTTTTTCATCAACAGATTTGGAAAGGAATTATACAGCACTTTCTTTAAAGACTATACAAAAAAACTATGGGGTGTTCCCTGCAACAAACTGCCTCCTGAATGGGGGGCGCAGAGAGTAAAGGGACTTTCTGTCAGCAAAGCAATCCTGCATTTTTTCAGGACTAAATTTTCAAGAAAAAGCACAATATCACAAAAAGATATCGAAACCTCCCTTATCCAGAGATTTCTTTATCCTAAGTTTGGACCGGGGCAGATGTGGGAAAAAGTCGCTGCAATAGTTGAAAAAAAAGGCGGAAAAATACATAAGCAAAAAAAAGTGACAGGACTGGAGCATAAAAACGGAAAAATAATCAATGTCTCTGTGTTTGACCAAAAAAGCAAGAAAACAGAGATATTCAAGGCAGATTATTTCTTTTCAACCATGCCGGTAAAAGATCTTGTATTAAGCTTTGCTCCTCCTCCCAAAAAAGAGGTGCTTGATATTGCTGAAGGATTAATGTACAGGGATTTCATAACAGTCGGAGTGCTCCTGAAAAGACTTAAGATAAAGAACCAGACAAAGACAAAGACCATCGGAAACATAATCCCCGACAACTGGATATATGTCCAGGAAAGGGATGTCAAGCTCGGAAGGATACAGGTATTCAACAACTGGAGCCCGTATCTGGTAAAAGATCTTGAAAATACTGTATGGCTGGGGCTCGAATATTTCTGCAGCGAAGGTGACTCGTTCTGGAATAAAACTGACAAAGACCTATCAGGATATGCTGTCAGGGAACTTGAAAAGATTGGTGTGATCGAAGCAAAAGACGTCATCGATTCAACAGTCATACGTATGCCAAAGACATATCCTTCCTATTTCGGCACATACAATAGGTTTGACACAGTACAGCAGTATACAGATGGTTTTGAAAACCTGTTCCTCATCGGAAGAAACGGGATGCATAAATACAACAACATGGATCACTCCATGCTTGCTGCCATAACAGCTGTATCAAACATCATTGATGGAAAAAAAGGAAAAGCAAATATCTGGACAATAAATACAGAACAGGAATATCACGAAGAAAAAAGCGGATGACTGCCAGTTTTTTCTCAATTTTTGCATGTCAAATTCTGATCCCTTTTATCAGCGCAATAAATTGTGCCAACAATTCTTTTGGGACTTCAATCAAAGAATCCTTAATCTGGACAAGATAGGGTGTCTCTTCAAACATATTGGCTATAATCAATGGAAAAGACCATATCATCATCGGCAAAAAAAGACGGGTATGTGTCATCCCCCCATAAAAAATATGAGGGATTATGAAAAGTACAGGAAAATAAATCATCTTTTTTAGCATCAAGTCTCTTTTATGGATATTAAGATATGAATATCCCAAAATCAATATATACAATATTATGAATGGTATCTGGATTGGTTTAAAATAATCCATGAGCATAAAGGGCTTATCTGTCGGAACAATATCAAATATCACTTCAGCAACAATTATGTGTGTTGATAAAGACAACATAAAAAGAAAGACTGATTTTGCGAACTTTCTTGTGGCCATATAATACAAGACTGAAATAAAGATTGCTGTCTCCTTCACCATTGTTCCGATAAATATGGTCAATGCAATGACTGGAAATTCATTTTTGATGTTTTTTGACAGTAGAAAAAAAACAAGAGCAAAAATGAAAAAATTTGTACTCTCATAAGTGAAATAATCAAAAGACGTCTTTACCATCACGAGAAGAAAGAGACTTCCGATGACTGATTTTGATCTTGAAAGAAAATTCCTATTGAATAGATAGGCCATAAGGACTGCAAGGAATGTGAAAGTGAAGATATGAATCAGGACTGCAAGGTTCATTGCAAATTCATAAGGGAAGAATTTTAACAGGAACTGCCCCAAACCATACGTCGTGTATGCTGTAAGGAACCTTGGCTGTTTCTGGGTGCTTCCGACACCTGCCACAACCTGCATTATATCGCCTTCAAGGAGCCAGTCATATTCCCAATAATTTCCTACAATGAATCCTTTCGGAAGGACAATCGCAAAAGTGCAAAAAGCAAGAAAAAGATAGATTGGAAGATCTTTACCGGCTTTTGAAGTCAACTTCATGTTGGTTCTTTAAAAATTAAGGATTATATATAAAATTTGCGAACTATTTTTGCTTTTTCCCAAAAAATTGCTGATGCAAATACAATATGCCTGAGATAATCAGGAGCGGCAACAAAGTAATGATATGTATGCTGAATCCTGTTGAAATAGCAAGATCCTTTGAAATACCGAATATCATGAGTCCTATTGTCCAGGCAGCTTCATTGGTGCCAAACCCGCCTATGCCCTGTACTGGCAATGCCATCAGGACAAATATTACGCACTGCGCCAGAACAAACTCCGGAAAGGCCAATTCTGTTGCATAATTGATAAATACAACATAGACCATCAGTATCCGCAACATCCATATCATGAACGTGAGAAAGAACAAAACAATATTTGTCCTGAGTGATTTTATCTTTTCAAAATAACTGAACACATCTTTGATCCTATTCAAAAAAATATATATCCTGGCTGTTTTTTTGATTTTTTTCGCAATGATTCTCTTCAATACAAAATCAATGATTGTTTTGGAAAAAAATACAATGGATAACAGAACAACAATTAATGCTGTCAATATTATTGTAATATATTTTGTCAGCTGCCCTATGTTTACAGGCAGGTCTTTTGCAAAAATCAGAAAAATCAGGAAGATGAGCGGATAGATAATTATATCAAATATCCTTGCCAAAATAAGTGTTGATGCTGATTTTTTTAATTCTACTCCTCTGTTTTTCAGAAATACAAAAAATGACAGTTCACCCAATCTAAATGGAAAAAGATTTATCAGGAACAGATGAAAATTCACTATCTTGAACATCTCAAAAAATGAAACCTTCTCTTTAAGTATGTAATTGAATCTTAATGCCCTGATGACATTCATCAGAAAATAAACCAAAAACATGACTATGATTGACAATACCTGAACACTTTTCACTTGAAAAATAACTTCATCTACTGAAACCTGCTGCAAAAGAAATACAACCAATACAACCGCAACCATCACTGAAAAAGCAATTTTTCCGATACGTTTTGCTAAAACACATCTCTTCTTTTCTCTTGGCATCAGATTTGATGAAGAATTGATAAAATATAAACATTATCTTTTGTGTTCCTGGTTTATTGCAGTGAAAAAATATAATCGAAATTTATAAAAAGGAAATCTGTCTTCTTCAGAGTTTAATATCGGGCAAAGAAAGAAATTGAAGAAATCCACTGTCGACAGGGTAAGAGAAAGGTTCCATTATTCCAGATATAATGTTATAAAGAGACTTATACATAGTGAGAAAAAAAATCTTCTTGACATCGGCTGCGGCAAACCATGTGACTCTATGAGAAATGGTGCCTTTCTGAGATTCATGGGATATGGCACAGGCATCGATATAGTTGAGCATGATATTGAATTTCCAACAAAAAGATGCAGTGTAACTGAACTGGATTTTGAAGACAATACATTTGACGTTGTGGTTGCTTCACAGGTCTTGGAACATGTAAAGGAACTCAACAAAGCACTGGCTGAAATCAAGAGAGTACTGAAAAAAGACGGTGTCCTTGTCATGGATACACCCAATAATTCAGTATTTTGGAATATATTCTGGTTTTTTTGGGTAAATTCATCAGGCAAGATGTGGAAACACACCCATGTCATCGAACTAAATAAAAAACAGTGGCTAAATCTTTTATCCAAGCATTTCAGGATCGAGAAAGTAGTTGATCTGCATTCAATAATCCTGATTGTAAAGATGAGAAAAAAATAGCGCAATCACCCATTTTTTCTTTCAACAAAACTATACAATGCCAAAGTAATTATTATTGGAAAAGCATAGAACTGCGGCCTGATGACAGAACTTGCAAACGTATGCTGCAAAAAGATGAAAGGCAGGAGCCAAGCTGTTTTTTTGACAAATAATGACGCTTTCCTGTAATTCAGGATTGCCAGGAGCCACATAATTCCAAACATCGCAGGAAGAAACAATGCAAAATTATACCATCTCACCAGATGCTGCTTATACACCCATGTAATCGGAGTAAACATATTCACCATCTGTGTCGTTGGGGTATAAACTCTCTTAAGGATATTCATCTGGACAAGCCCCATGATTCCTAAAAAAAAGGTTCTGTCCCATTTCCATCTGTTGAAAAAATACAGCGGAATAAGCAGCATTGTGGTCTCTCTGTTGAATAAGCTAATGAAAAGTGAAAGTGCCAGAAGCGGAAAATTATCGATCAGGATAAAATAAAAGCCAAGCATCCAGAAAAAATATGACAATGGTTCAGCAACAATTGTCCCTGAAAATCCGCTGACAACATAATTTGCCAAAAACAATAGTGCCCCAATAAAACTGATATTCCTTCCAAAATTCAGTTTTTTCAAATATATGTAAAATACTATTGATGTAAGATATGTGAAAAACCAATTGACGAGAAAAAATGAATATGCCGGATTGATAGGAAGGAATGATGCCAATTTTGGGGTCAATATTCTGGTCCCATACAATCCATTGTCAGTGTTGTTCCCCTGACTCATCCTTGAATAAATGGCTTCATCATTGATATAATTGAAATAATTTGAATCAATATTATACTTGACACGCAATGCAACTCCGCCATACGCTGTCAATGAAGCTGTCAGCAGGACCAATATGATGATAAAATCCTTATTATCCAATAGCTTGCTGATGCTCTTTAAAAATTTATTTTTCATGTTAAAATCTGAGTATATTACAATAGTGCTACAGAAAAAGATAGTATATTTAAATATTCCTCAACAGCGGGCGCGTAGAAATCCTATAGAAAAATATAAGAACCCCCTCTCTATAGTCTAGAAAGGGGGTAGGTTGGCATTCTCAGGTGTCAACCTATGGCAAAGAAAAATGATACATTCTTAATAAGATTTGCAAAGAGCATATTAAAAGCTCTGCACATTAGACAAGTACGACTTTATGGAAGCAAGTTCAGCAAGAAAATTTACACACTCCATCAGCACATAGTTTTACTGGCAGTAAGAGAATATAATAAAGGAATGGGCTACCGACAGTTCTGTGAACTGTTGCCTGATTATAATCTTTTTCTCGACTATATTGGCCTTAAAGATAACATTCCCCACTTTACAACTTTACACAAGGTAAATCAAAGGCTAAAAGGGACTATGTTGGAGAGCATATATCTTGGCTTTGCAGGAAAAGCGAAATTCAGGGCAGGAATTGATAGTACAGGATTAAGCCTGCAGCATTCTACATATTATTATGAAAAAAGAATGGAACAGTTTAGGAAAACCAAAAAGAAAAAGCCCGGAAGACCAAAAAAACCAAGAAGAAAAAAACATCAGTATACAAGTATTTTTGCGGATCTGGACAAAAGAATTATCTTATCAACAAAACAACTCAGAGGCAATAAATCAGATAATAAAATGATGATTCCAACAATAAAAAAAGCAAAGGAATTGTTTGATAGGATTATCAGCAACGATGCTGATAGAGGTTACGATGCGGAATACAATCATACTTACAATAACGATGTTATGAAGGTCAAAGACTTTATCAAACTGAAAAATATTGACGTTCCTGTTATGAGAACTAAGGGCACTAACAGAAAGAAAGCAAAAGCTAAACTCATTAAGAAAAAACCAGGCAGACCAAGGAAAAATCACAGAAACAAGATTGAATCAATAATATTTGTACTTAAAAAAGTGTTTGGAGAGCACTTATCAGCAACAAGTGCCGTTGGACAGAGACAGCAGACAAGGTTCAGAATAATTGCACACAACGCTTATGTGAAGGCTAAAAGCCTTCTTTATGAGGATTTCTACGCGCCCTCAACAGCAGCATAGTTTTTGACATCATCTAAAGATTTTTATATATTTTTCATTTTGTAAAGGACATGAAAAGAATTTTTGTAGTGATTGCTGCATATAATGAGCAAAAAACCATTGGTAAAGTGATTATGGATCTTCGTAAAAATGGATACAATAACATTATTGTTGTTGACGACGGCAGCAAAGATAAAACTTCTCAGATTGCATTGAAAAAAAATGTATTTGTCCTGAGGCACAAGATAAATCTTGGACAGGGAGCTGCATTAAAGACAGGCATAGATTTTGCTCTTGAAAAGGGAGCTGACATCATTGTCACTTTTGATGCAGACGGGCAATTCCTGTCTAAAGAAATACAGAAAGTCATATTGCCTATCAAAAAAGACAAATATGATGTAGTCCTGGGTTCCCGGTTCCTTGGAACCGCAAAAAACATACCAATTCTGAAGAAGATCGTGCTTAAACTTGGAGTGGTGGTTGTCTATATGCTCTATGGTATCAAAGTGACTGATTCACAGAATGGTTTTCGTGCGCTTTCCAGATATGCTGCTGAAAACATTGAGATACAAAACAATAGGATGGAACACGCCGGCGAGATACTGCATCAGATAAAAAAGAAAAAGCTTAAATTTTGTGAAGTACCAATAACAGTATTGTATTCAGAATATGCTCTTAAAAAAGGACAGAGCTGGTCAAACAGCTTCAACCTTGGGATGAAGATGCTCTGGAAGAAGATATCGAGGTAGATAAAAAATGGCAATCATACAGGTCGCAGCAATAATATTCAGTCTTTTTGCATTAAGCAGAGTGTTCCTGAGGGCAAAAGACAAGAAGCTCACAATACCTGAATTCCTGTTCTGGATATTCATCTGGGGTGCATTCATTGTCACTGCTTTTTTTCCTGATCTTCTAAGCGTCGCCGCAAAATTTGTTGGGATAGGCAGAGGAATAGACGTCTTGATCTACATGAGTGTCGCTACTTTATTCTATCTAATATTCAGGTTATACATTAAACTTGAAGAGTTGGAGCAGGAGATGACACTTGTTGTAAGAGAGATGGCTTTTATCAAGGCAAAAAAGAAAAAAAAATGAATATTCTCATAATAACAGAGTATTTTCCAACGTCTGATAAAAAGATAACCGGTGGTGTAGAAGCCAGGGCATACAATGTTGCGAAGGTGCTAGCAAAAAAAAATAATGTGGTTGTCTGTACAAGCCTCCAATCAGGTCAGAAGAGTTCTGAAAATATTGATGAGATCAGAATCCTTAGATTCTGCCCATCATTTGAATATTCCTCTACAAAAAGCCTGGCAAAGCGGGCTTCCTGGGGAATTGCAATGGCACTTCGGCTGCCGAAAATCATGAAAAAACACAACATAGATGTTGTTGATTCCCAAAATTATTTCTCTTATCCCTGCTCGCTCGTGGCAAAGATGCTTCGCAAAAAATCATTTGCAACATATCATGAGGTGTGGCTAGGTTCGTGGGCAAAAAACACCGGCTCATGGCTCGGATTCTTGGGTGAGTTTGCTGAACGCATTGTACTCTTCAAATTTGCTATCCTGGGTGTGAAGATAATCTCGGTATCTGATTTCACAAAAAAGAGATTGGTCGATGCAGGAATTAACCATAAAAAGATAGCTGTCATCCCAAACGGGATTGATCTGAAAAAATATGGAACTAAAAAGGAAACAAAAAAGAAAGATTCTAATTCGATATGCTATGTTGGAAGGCTTGTCGAACATAAAGGGGTGAATGACCTTATCCATGCTGTTTCTCTTGTTAAAAAAAAGATTTTTGACGTGAATCTCACAATAGTCGGTGACGGGCCTGAAAAGAAAACATTGGAAATCCTTACAAAGAAGTTAAGGCTTGAAAATTCTGTGAATTTCAGAGGCTATGTAAAAGACCATGAGGAAGTTGTGGATATCATCAGATCTTCTGAGGTTCTTATCCATCCTGGGACTGTTGAAGGGTTTGGTATCATATTGATAGAGGCGATGGCCTGCCAGACACCATATGTCGCTTCTAGTATCGATGTATTCAGGGAAGTTACTGAAGATGGGAAAGGTGGACTATTGTTTAAAGTAATGAATAGTGAGGATTTAGCTGAGAAGATAATCAAACTTTTGAAAGATAAAAAACTATATTCTAAAAAACAAAAAGAAGGAAAAGAATTGGTTAAAAAGTATTACTGGAAAGAAATTGTGGAGAAGATTGAAGAGGAGTATGTGAAGTGAAAAAATCAAAAATCCTCAAGATATTGTTTGTGACTGAATATTATCCTCCTGTAATTGCTGGCGGCGGTGAGACTTCAGCAGAGATACTTGCTGAATCGATTGCTGGACAAGGACACACTGTTCACATCCTGACTTCGCATTTCAAAGAATTGAAGAAAGCAGAATATAAAAACAAGGTCAAAATATTCAGATTATTAAAGACAGGAAACATAACAAGGACTCTTTCTGAAAGCATGAAAAGGCAACTATTGTTTTCAAACAGTGTAAAAAGAATTGTAAGAAATCTTGACAACAAGGAAAACTATGACATAATCCACTGCCTAAATAACTCTTCAACAATAGGTGTATCCAAAATCCAAACTGATGCGAAACTCGTCTCCACCATCAATAGTTATGTGAACCTCTGCCCAAAAGCAAATCTTTTTTACATGGAAAAAAGTGCATGCAGTGGTTGTAAACCTTCAAAATTCATGAAATGCATTATGCATTCTGAATATGGCGGCCTGCAAAAGATACCTTTTCTCTTAAGGTACAACCCTATATTCTGGAAATTTCTCTACTTCACTTACCTCTTCAGAAAGAAATCTTTGAAAAGCTTCAACCTCCTCTGCAGAAGCTCATTTATCAAAGAGTTTGCAGAATCCAGCAACCTCACACGCAAAAAAGTTGACATTGAATATGGAATATCTTCATTTGAAAGCAACCTTATAGTCCATGAAAAAATAAAAAGTATAATTCCAAATAAGCAAGTCATTCTTAGCATTGGTTCTCTTGAAAAAATTAAAGGCATTAATACACTTATCAGAGCATATGCAAAAGTCAAAAACAAGAAAGACAGCATGCTCCTGGTTGTAGGTGATGGAACCAAAAAAGAAGAATATAGGTCTCTTGCAGAATTGTTAGGAGTAGGTGGCAGAGTTTATTTTACAGGAAAGATAGATGGTAAATATTTGCCCTGGCTCTATAAAACCTGCTCTTTTGTTGCTTTGACTCCACTCTGGCCGGAACCTTTCTCCCGTGTCATGCTGGAGGCATTATACTTCGGTAAACCTATCATTGCGACAGAGGTCGGGGGCAACCCTGACGGAATAATCAATGGAAAAAACGGCTATCTTGTCTCAAATAATATGGATGAGATTTCTGAAAAACTTGAAAAATTGATTTCTGATAAAAAGCTTCAAAAAAAGATGGGTCAGGAATCAAAAAAAATATTTCGAAATAAATTCACAAAAGAAATCACAATTACGAAAATATTGGATTTTTACAATAAATTGAAATTATGAAATTCCCTATCCCTGATCTCTTTTGGGTTAGTCATTGTGGCATGGCAGGAACCTTTTTATTATAAATAACAGAAAAGCATATAAATATGATAATCTTACTTATAGTAAAATAATGATTGTAGGTGATGCAACATGACAACTGAAGCAATGGATTTTGAGGTAACGAGGCTTGGAGAAAGGGGACAGGTCGTCATACCTCAGGTATTCAGGAAAAAAATCAATATGAAAACAGGCGATAAATTCATAGTAATGCAAAGAGGTGAAGCACTTATCTTTAAGAAGATGGAAGCTCCCTCAATAGATGATTTCAATATTATGATAGAAAAGGGTCATGAACATGCCAGAAGACATAACCTGACGCCTGCTGATATGGAGGAGGCTATCAAAAAAGCGAGAGGAAAAAAATGAGGGTTGTTATTGACACTAATATATTCATTTCAGGTATCCACTGGAAAGGAGATCCTGAAAAAGTGCTGAGAGCA
>JAHIYL010000197.1 GCA_018815145.1 Nanobdellota archaeon
CAATGAATATTACATACAGAGAACCTACTAGTGCAAATTGCACTGCATATGATAATAAAACACTGAAAATCAAAAACTATGATGCTGATTACAGCCTGATCGACTCAACTGAAGTCAAGATCTATGACTCAAGCGATGTATTGATAGACAGCATCACATCATCTGATGTAGGATCAGACACATATTCATATAGCAAATACATCCCTATAGGAAAAAGGGATGTGGAAGTAATGGTTCCATTAGGATCAGAAAATCTATCATATCGCATTTACAATTTGAATTTCTCAGATTCAATCATCATTGAATCACAGATGATAGAAAACTATTCATCAACCCTGCCAGAACTGATTACCAGTGCAACTCCGCTAATTGCAGTTAATGATACATTCATTGAATTTGATAAGGCACAGCTTTGGATTCCAAAAAGGAATCTGGAGATCAATACAATAATGCATTGCACTGATTTCAATTATACAGGTGGAGAATGCAACAGCTTTGATTTATTTGAGACTGATGATTTTGAATTCAATGAGACAGAGGAATACATCGTTTTAAATGTCACTTCATTTGATGCTTTTGGAGGAGGAGCGGGCAGCACTCTTCCGAACTTGACTCAGGTGAGAATCTATAATGTAACAGGTTTAAGTGATACTCATGCAGGTGGAACACTAGTCTCGTCAGGGCTCAATATTTCAGCAATTTTTACAGCTGACAATCTGTACAGAATAGAATTCAACATAACAAACCAGGGAAGAAGGTGGACTCTCGATGCAGCAGACGTGATATATCATGATTTGCTCAATGAGACATGGGCTGTTAATGCCACAAGGGATATCTGGTACAAGCTTGATTCGAATGCGGCAAACAGGACAGGGGGAACCTTTGCCGGAGGGAAAGTAAGCTGGAATCCCGGGCTTGCCGGATACCTTAATGCAGGACAGACCGGATTGTTTTCATATGTTGTCAATATCACAACAACAATTGCTGAGAATTATTCTGTTTTCTTTTTATTGACTGATACATCTTTCAACAGTGGAAGTGTCGATTATTCAAAGTTCATCATATCTGATAATACCGTACCTCAGTTGATCCTGAATTATCCCGGCGCAGATAGCAATGTTTCAATGACTTCGCTCAATTTCAACTGGACTGTATTTGATGATTCTGACAGCATTTTGCTCTGCAATCTGACCATTGATGGTGCATTGAATACCACTATAATCAGTTCAGAGAATGGTGTGTCTGCAAATTTGACAATCACAGGAATTGCATATGGCAATCATAACTGGAGTGTTGCATGTGCAGATGACTGGAACAATGTGAACACTTCTGATACATATAGTTTCAATGTTGATAATATCGGTCCGGTTGTGAATATCATTGTACCATCTGATTTTTCAAACATAACTGCATATGCATTCAATCTCAATGCAACTTCATCAGATGCATACTCAGATACAGGAACAGTAATTTTCATGTATAGGATTGATGATGCATCATCATGGAATCCCGCTTGTTCTGATGATACTATTCCATACAGCTGTCAATGGAATCTGACAGGTCATTCTGATGGGACTCAGTATAAGATATTGGCATATGGAAACGACAGCCTTGGAAATTTTGGAATGAATGATTCTGTTAATAATATCACTGTTGATATTAGCGGTCCCTTGACCAATATTTCTGCACCATCAAATTTCACAAACATTTCTGCAATGACCTATGATATGAATGCAACAGCAATTGATGCAATAAGTGATGTTGATTCAGTTTCTTTCATGTTTAGAGAAAATGGTTCAGCTGTGTGGCAGGATATCTGCTCAACTGACATGGAGCCGTATTCCTGCCCATGGAACCTGATAGGACTACCTGATGCCAATTCTTATGAAGTGCTTGCTTATTCAAATGACACAAATGATTTCATCAGCCTAAACAGCACAGCATTTAATATCACAATCGACCACACTGGTCCGTCAGTAATTATTGCTCATCCCTTCAATTTCAGTAACATTAGCGTGGACCACCATAGTCTCAATGCAACTGCAGATGATGCTTTGGTGGACGTCGATGCAGTCACATTCATGTATCAATTGGCTGACAGTCCGGGTTGGAATTTTGCATGCAGTGACAATTCGGACACACAA
>JAHIYL010000021.1 GCA_018815145.1 Nanobdellota archaeon
CAATATTGACTTTTATATCAGCAATATTTGATTCCACAGGCAATGTCTTTCTGAAAAAACTCACCAAAGGGATTGACACATATTCAATACTTCTGACATTCATGATTTCCTGGACTCCTGTAATGATAGTGCTGTATCTACTCTCTGAACCTGCAAAAGTGACTCTGCTGTTTCTGATTTTGTCTGCAGCTGCTGCATTTCTTATTATCATCTCTAATATAATTTATATTGCTGCAATGAGGATCGGAAATCTGTCGTTAATAATGCCACTTATGTCCTTAACACCGTTTTTTGTAACAATATTTTCTTTTTTTTTGAATAAGGAAATCCCAACTCCTATTGGTTTATTCGGAATTTTTCTGATAGTCATGGGATGCTATGTCCTGAATATCAAAAATGCAAAAAAGGGATTTTTGGAGCCATTCAAAAAAATCTGGAGCGATAAACCAGCAAAAATGGCTGTTTTTTCAACAATACTGTTCGCCATCTCTCTTACTATTGATAAATACAATATCAATCTGACAAATACATTTTTCTATTTCAGCTATAAATGGATCTTTACTACCTTAATTTTCCTGATAATCCTTACCAGAGTCAAGATCAATTTCAAAGGTATCAAAGAAAATTGGAAGCCGGTCATTGCATCAAATGGAATAAAGATACTTGCAGAAATACTTGGCATGTATGCAATGGGACTATACTATGTCACTTATGTGACTGCTGTAAAAAGATCAAGTGTGCTGTTTGATGTTTTGTATGGCCATTTTGTTTTCAAAGAAAAAGAGACAAAGCAGAGGCTGCTTGGAGCACTGGTGATTGTCGCAGGTCTTATTATGATCGCGTTCTTTTCCTGAATAATCCCACAATCCTAATAGCTCTTTGCAAAATACAACCAGTACTTGGCATCCTTTTCACAATGCACACATTTACCCTTAGCTGGTTTTGCATCAAACGGGATATTGAGGCTCTTCACACCGATTGTCTTGTCCTTTATCCAGTCAAGGCACTCAGTCTCACCGCAGTGTTTGGCATATATCAATTTCTTTTCCTTTGCTGCAGCAATGAATTCATCCCAATTTGATGCTTTAAAAATTGATTCATCCCTTACCTTGCAGGCTCTTTTGTACAGATTGTCCTGGATTGCTGCCAAAGTCTTTTTGACCTCTTTTTTCAGGTCAGACAGTTTTACAAATGTCTTTTCACCTGTATCTCTCCTGACAATGACAGCCTGGCCTTTTTCCAAATCCCTTGGCCCAAGCTCAATCCTTATAGGCACTCCTTTCAGCTCCCATTCATTGTACTTGAATCCTGATGAATAGCCTTCCCTGTCATCCAGTTTCACTGAATAGTGTGCTGCTAAAAGCTCTTTTTTCAGTTCATTCGCTTTCTTGAGCACCTCTGCCTTGCTCTTCTCAAATATGATTGGGACAATCACTACCTGTATAGGTGCAGCATTTGGCGGCAGCACCAGGCCCTTATCATCGCTGTGCATCATTATCATTATCCCAATGCTTCTTGTTGTTATTGCCCATGAGTTTTGCCATGGATATTTTTTCCTGCCATCCTTATCAAGGAACTGTATGTCAAATGCTTTTGCAAAATTCTGGCCAAGGCAATGTGTGGTCGCTCCCTGTATCGCCTTTCCGTTTGGAAGGAAAATCTCAACTGAATTGGTAAAATCTGCTCCAGCAAACTTCTCTTTTTCAGTCTTTCTTCCTGCCATTGTTGGAACTGCATATAAGTCTCTGAAACAGTCTATGTAAATATCCAGCACATCAAGTGTCTCCTGCACAGCTTCCTCTTTTGTTGCAAACACAGTATGCCCCTCATGCCATAGGAATTCGCGAGTCCTCAAGAAAGGGACAGCGTACTTGAATTCCCATCTGACTACATTATTCCACTGGTTCAGCCTCAGCGGAAGATCATTGTATGACCTGATCCAGTTTTTGTATGAGTCATACATGATTGTCTCAGATGTGGGCCTGATTGCAAGTCTTTCAGCAAGTTCAGTCTCGCCAGCGTGCGTGACCCATGCAACCTCCGGAGTGAATCCTTCAACATGCTCCTGCTCTTTCATCAGGAGCGATTCTGGAATAAAGATAGGAAAATATGCATTCTGGACACCAAGCTTTTTCAACCTCTTATCGACGAACTGCACAACCTTTTCCCATATTGCATATGAATAAGGCCGAAAGACAATGCATCCTGAGACTTTTGTGTAATCTGCGAGTTCAGCCTTCTGTATGAGCTGGGTATACCATTCAGAAAAATTCTCTTCCCTTGTCACTGTAAGACCAAGAGTCTGCTCTTTACCTTCATTCTTCTTCTGTTTCTCCTCAAATAATATCACTTCAGGATTAATCGCCGATACAAAATCCTCATTATCGATCCCAAATGTCTTTATATGGGAGCCAGGTGAAAAATAAATCTTCTTGTTCCTGAGAAGATCTGAATCAACATAGGTCGGGATATCCATCATGTTTCCAATAGGATATACAGAACCTGCATCGCATCCTGCAATCTTCTTCACTTCTTCAGGACTCGCCAGTGTCAGGTTTGAATCTATCCTTTTTCCCAAAATGCTTCTGGATATATTCTTGTTTCCGGGACCGACTGCCAGGATGAATTTACCATCATCCTTCTTCATTACAAGTGATTTTGCTATTGCCTTTTGGGAAATGCCTGCTTCTTTTGCCTGCTCTTTACAGGTATTCACTTCATTGTGTTCAATAGTATTGTAAGATATATTGTTTTTTGAGAGATAGTCCCTGATTTCTTTTTCCTTGTCTGCCATTTTATTGATTCACCTGTAAATAATTAGATTTTATTTTGATTTAATAATTTTTGTTGTTTTGAAGGTTTTTACTGAAAATTTATTTTCCTTTTCGAATCTCCCTACTTCTATTCATTGTTGCTGATACAACATCTGATATTATTCTCTCAATCCCTGCTTTTTCAAGGACTTTCATACCCTCCATTGTTGTCCCGTTTGGTGAACATACCATATTGATCAGTTCTTCTGCTTTAAATCCACTTCCTGATAACATCTTTGCAGTACCAAGCATCGTCTGGACAGCAAGATCTGCTGCCAATTCCTTAGAGATCCCATTCTTTTCTCCTGCTTCTGTAAATGACCTGACAAACTCTGCAAAAAATGCAGGTCCTGAACCTGATATTGCAGAAAGTGCATCCATCTGGGCCTCATCAATCTTATATGATTTTCCTGCACTGTCCAGAATATTTTTTACCAATGCCTTGTCTTCATCAGCCACATTACCTGCGCAACAATATCCTGCTGCCATCTCTCCAACTGTACAGGCGACATTTGGCATGACCCTAACTACTCTTGCATCTTTAAGCTTTTTTTGTATGTCTTGAAGCATTATCCCTGCTGCAATTGATATGATCAATTTCCTTGTTGCGACTACCTCACTAAGGACAACACCAAAATCCTGCGGCTTCACTGCCAGCAGAAGAACATCTGCTTTTGATTCCATCTCTCTTATGCTGTTTGTTGACTCAATACCATGCTTTTTCTTTACAAAATCCAGCCTTTCAGGATCTTTTTCAAAACAGATGACTGGATATCCAGCTTTCAATAAGCTGCTGATGAGGGCTTCGCCCATCTTTCCGCAGCCAATGACTCCGATTGTTTTTTTCATCTTGATTGTACCTCGTATATTTAATTATTTTTTGAAAATATTGGACTAGCTTCAAAGAAAAAGAGAAAATCTCATCACTTTGTCCAAGCTATACAACTAGCCCCATTGGAAATGTCAATGTTTTAAAAAAAACCCGGTTTTGGAAAAAGTACTAACTTATGAAAAATATGAATATAATTTGTGCAATGGGATTTTAAACTAGAAGTGAGTTTGCCGACCCGGAATACAACCACCGCGTTTCATTGCAGGAAAGAGGAAAGTAATTGTCATTTATATAGGTTCTGAAATTGAGACTCTGGGTACTTAATTGACTAAAATTTGTCGTCTGATAGATAACTATATAAAGACGAGAAATAAAAAATATTATATGTTTAATCCATTGCCTAAAAACGCAAGTTTTGATATGAGACTTGATATGTTTTTTGACGAGAA
>JAHIYL010000198.1 GCA_018815145.1 Nanobdellota archaeon
CAATGATGTCAAAGAAATTGGTAAAAATCAAAAAACTCTTGATACCTTCGGTATAGTCGGGTTTAACTCTCCTCTGCAAAAAATTTGAGGTGAGTCTACACCCAACATCTTAATTATTTTAGAGATTATTATAATTTTGCAGGTTTTGCCCAAGGTTACAATAATAGAATTGATGCATTGCCTAATCCTGCATTAGTGATTGACCTTAGAGCAAAACCTGAAACACAACTGGAAAGGCAACCTGGAAGAAAAACAGGAGAAAAATTCCAACTAAAATTCTATGAAGAGATGAACAAGGATTACGAAACAATATATCAAAGATTCAAAGATCTTCCATCAGTCACAGTCCACACAGATATTCCAAAATATTATACTGGAACGCCAAGAATAATTAAAGAGCAAAACATTATTAAAGAAGGTATCCCTAATTTTGATGGACAAAAAGCAATCCTAACTGAATTTTTTGGAGGACTAGAACAAGCAGGTCTTTGGAAAGGGACATTGGATTATAAACCAATGTTAGATGAAGTCTTTGAAAATGTACAACAAAACAATATTGATTTGAGATATTATCAATCTCAATCCTAGCCCTCAAACACTTTCCCTACTTCCTCTTTCATCCTGTCTTCGTAATCATACACTCTTTCGCCGTCTTTTTTCTCGGAATTGAGT
Organism: Nanobdellota archaeon; assembly: GCA_018815145.1. Taxonomy (GTDB): domain Archaea; phylum Nanobdellota; class Nanobdellia; order Woesearchaeales; family GW2011-AR15; genus WJJD01. Next base: position 673 of record JAHIYL010000198.1, read on the forward strand.
ATCTTCATCAGCTGCTTTGCCATCTCTTCTTCTTTCCTGTCGTCCCAGGAATCTGGCCGATATCTACCAAGGTGTTCCCTGATGAGTGAATCCTCTATCTCATCTATTGTTGAATGGGAGACCTTAATCTCCTCAAATTCCTTTGATTTCAGACCATATGTATTTCTCATAATAAAATATACGTGATTTTCGTAGAGCTTCTCAAATATTTTCCTGAAATCAACATCACTGGTCTTGCCTGAAGCAAGTATCCCACCCACTCTGATCAAGACAATATGATTCTTGATATCCTCTCCCTTGATAGCCTCAAGCACCTCATGAGTGACCTGTTCAGGAGTCTTATTATCAGCAGAGACAGATATGGCAAAGACAGGTCTTATTTCAAGCGGAATGAACTGCAGATCCCCGTTGTCATAGATGAAGAAACTGCCCATTTTTAGTTTTTCCAATTCAGAGAAATTATTTGGAAAGGTCGGTCCCGGATAAACAATACTGTTGTAGCCTTCAATAGAGGCTTTTTCAACAATATGTACATGTCCGCCAGCATAATAATTGAATCCTTTTGGCAGAAATGAGATAGGTGAAGAGTCCATCTTCTCAAGCTCCTTTGGTTTAAGTTCAGTGATTGCTGAATGGAACATGAATATCTTGAAACCTGATTCTTTTTCCAGGGTCTCAAGATCAAGCCTCTCATAGAAGCTTCTCTCAAGCATACCTTTTTTTCCAAGCATCCCTGTTATCTTTGCTCCTGTCTTTTTGTCTATTGTGAATTTCAGCCTCAGCTTCTTTTCGATGACTTCTCCTCTTACAACATTGGTGCAGAGGCCTGCTTCTTCCAGCACCTCAAGTATGGTCTTACCTGAAGGTGAAAAATCATGGCTTCCTGCGATGATATAGACAGGTATATCATTTTTTTCAAGCTTCTTTAATTTGGAGACCACATTTTTCAGGAGATTGATGTCAGGGACACTTGTGTTGAAAAGGTCTCCGGATATGAGGACAAAATCTACCTGTTTTTCAACAGAGATGTCAATCGCTCTTGAGAAGGCGAGAATTGAGACCTTTCTGATCCTTGCATCTCTCCATCCACCAATGTGACAGTCTGCCAGATGTGAGAATTTCATAAATGATAAGATATTTGCAATATATTTAAAACTTGTTGACTAAATGTCAATTGCATTAAAAATTCCATATCTGGCAATTATTTCTTTCTGCAGAAACAAAAACCTGTGTCAGAAAAGGGATGACGCTGCAGTATCTTGACAAAATACAATGCCGATTCATCATTGCATTCTTTTTTTTCCTCTTTATTTTTTGTTATTGCAGGAACATCGATAATTTTTTTTTCAAGCATCAGTCATCATCCCCTGGATCTTCATCCATTTGTTCAACAGGCCTATTAGAAAATACTCTCTCTCCGGAATCAAGATATGTCACCATGACCGGCCTTTTATTCCTGTCTTCTCCGACATATGAATAAAGAGTGTCACCCTTCTGTATGTTGCAGCCTCTCGCAACAAGCTTATTTATGGTGAAGTGGTATGTTGATCTTTTCTGTCCGACTTTTGATTTCCAGGATATGGGATGGAATCTTATCTCTTCATTCATTTTTTTAGTGTATGCATCATCAATTTTTATATGTGTCACACGGCTTTTTGCGTGCACATATGAGTATGTATGGAACCTGATATCCATTATATATTGGTTTGTCTGA
>JAHIYL010000199.1 GCA_018815145.1 Nanobdellota archaeon
CAATCACTGAAACAGAGGTCACTAAAGTTAAGATGAAGGAGATGACAGATGAAGAAATCGAATCTTACATCGCTACAGGCGAACCTCTGGACAAGGCAGGTGCATTTGGAGTCCAAGATAAAGGAGTGATTTTTGTTGAGAAGATTGGGGGTTGTTATAACAATATTGTGGGATTGCCATTGTTCAAGCTTAGCTGTATGCTTGAAAAGTTAGGGGTCAATGTTTTAGAACAATAAAAATATCAAAAAGCTTATAATCTTGGCAATTTCTTCAAATATTATGGTCGATCCTACACTCCTCGAGAATAATTTCAATGAATATTACGAGGTTGCAGAGTATGCTTTGGAGTATAGCAAGTATAATGCTGCAGCAACCCTATTTTACAAGGCTCTAATCGAGCTTTGTGACATGGAACTTGCAAAACGAATCGGAAAGATCGGAAAGAACCACAAGGACAGATTTGATCTCCTAAGAGAGCATTTTCCTGAACTCCACAGACGAGCATCAAAGATGTTCAAGTACTATCGAGATTCATATGATATTCCCTTGACCAAGGATACTGTTCTAAAGATTAAACAAGTGGTCGAGTTTGCCAAGGAAGTTGTTTTTGATTAGGTCTTTATCAAAACTTTTTTAAATAACCAGTGCAATAGACCAAATTATGGATTTGAAAGACCCAAAAACAAAGAAGAATATGTGGATATATGCAATCGCATTCTGTGTAGTGTTCATCGTAGCATTATGGTTGATCACAAGCGTGGGCAAGTGATAACCTCACAATAATCCACAAGGCAACCTTTTTAAAAAGTGTAAACATTCTTTTTCTTATGTTAAAAGAATTACCTTGGCCATCAAAGTATAAGCCAAAACTCAGTGAATTCGTATCCCAGAAGGGTGTGGACCAGCTTGTGCAAGCACTTAATAATTTCAAACCAGGAAAAGCTATCCTACTACATGGAAAACAAGGTACTGGCAAGACCTCTTCAGTGCATGCATATGCAGAACAAAATGATCTGGAAATGATCGAACTCAATGCCTCTGACCTCAGAAATGCTGATGCAATCAACAGCCTTATAGGTAATGCAATCAAGCAACAGAGCCTGTTTTCAAAGAGTAAAATTATTCTTGTGGATGAAGTGGATGGTATTGCAGGTAGACAAGACCGTGGGGGACTTCCTGCAATTGTAAAACTCATAGAACAGTCTACTTTTCCTGTGGTAATCACTGCAAATGATACGACAGACAAGAAATTCTCAGGATTAAGAAAGAAAAGCATACTCATAGAATTCAAACCCTTGGATTACATGGGTATTTTTGAGATCCTTAAGAGGATATGCGCTGCAGAGAAGGTGGCTTTTGAAGAGGACGGTCTCAAAATGCTGGCCCGAATGGCTGATGGGGATGCAAGAGCAGCAATAAATGACCTACAGAGTCTTAGCTCATCTAAGATCACCAAAGAAAAGGTAGAAGAGATGTCTTCAAGAGACACAACAGACTCAATAATTAATGCATTAATTCGCGTTTTCAAGACCAAAAAACCTGAGATTGCACTAGGTGCATTTAATAATCTTAATGAAGACATTGACAAGTTATTCCTCTGGATAGAAGAAAACCTTCCCAAAGAGTATGAAAACCCTGCTGATCTTGCAAAAGGCATGAATGTTCTTGCAGAAGCTGATAAATTTAGAGGAAGGATAAGGAGATGGCAATATTACAGGTTCTATGTCTATATATACGATCTTTTGAGTGTGGGTGTCGCTCTGGCAAAGGATAAAAAATATGGTAAGATGATTGATTACACGCAGTCAAGTAGGCTTCTCAAGATATGGATAGCAAACCAGAAGAACATCAAGAAAAAGGCTATTTGCTCTAAAATAGCTGAGAAAACCCACACATCCACACGACGAGCCATGCAACAATTTCCATTCTTTATGCAGATGTATAAAAATAATCCAAAGGTGTTTTCTGAATATGTTGGCCTAGATAAGGACCAAACTACTTGGATGAGCAGCAAAATATAAAAACAAGCCTTGTCTTCGAGAGAATATGAATAACGAGCATCTACAAAACGTGATATCCTTTGTTAGTCAAAAAGGCTTCATATGGGGCCCTGAACCAGAAATATACAATGGTCTAAGTGGATTCTATACATATGGTCCGTTGGGAAAGCTTCTAAAGAACAAGGTTGAAGACACCATCAGAAAAGACTTTGTCAGAAGTGAGTTCTTTGAGGTAGAATGTCCAATAGTTCTTCCAAAAAAGGTTTGGGAAGCATCTGGTCACTTAGGAGGATTCTCTGATCCCATGGTAGAATGTACCAAGTGTGAATCCCGCTTCAGAATAGATGAATTAATTGGAGAAAAAGTACCTGAACTAAAAGATAAGGTCAAAGCAGAGGATTATCAAAAAGTAATCAAAAAGCACAAGATCATGTGTCCAAGTTGCAATGAACTGTTCAAAGAAGAGATAACACAGCACAGCCTGATGCTAAAGACCACAATCGGCATGGGTACAGAAGCATATTGCAGGCCAGAAACAGCAACAGCAAGCTATCTTCCGTTTCCAAGATACGCTGATTTCTTCAGACACAAATTGCCTTTCGGCGTGTTTCAGATTGGAAAGGCTTTTCGAAATGAGATTAGTCCAAGGCAATATCTTATAAGACTTAGAGAATTCACTCAAGCAGAAGGCCAATTATTCATGAATCCAGATGAAAAGAAATCATTCTACAAATTTGATCTCATTTCAGACAACAAGTTGCCGCTTGTTCCAGAAAAGAACCAAGGAAAGGAATTCAAGATAGATGAGATCTCCCTGAAACAAGCATTGAGCAAGAAATATATCAAGAGCAAAGCATATGGGTGGACACTCAATCTTGCATATGACTTGTATGTTAATCTTGGAATCCCCAAGGAAAGGATCAGGATCCGACAGCATAGAAAGGATGAGATGGCATTCTATGCAGATGATGCATGGGATATAGAAGTCAACCTGAACAGTTTTGGTTGGCAGGAGATGTGTGGAGTGCATGATAGGACAGACTATGATCTTGTCCAGCACGAGAAATTCTCTGGAAAAAAATTGGAAGTCAATGACAATGGTATAAAGATCAAGCCGCACGTTCTTGAAATTGCTTTCGGAACAGATAGGCCTGTGTTTGCTCTTCTTGACATCTTTTATGAGAAAAAAGAAGAAGGTCAAGGAAAAAGCATACTTTCCTTGCCACTGGAGATATGTCCGATCCAAGCGGCAGTTCTTCCGCTGTTCAGGAAGGATAATATGCCTGAAACTGCAAAACTCATTGCAGAAAACTTAAGAGAAGAATTCAGTATCAAATATGATGAGACCCAAAGCATTGGTAAAAGATATCTGCGGGCAGCAGAAGAGGCAATACCATTCTGCGTCACTGTGGATTATGATACCTTAAAGGACAAGACTGTTACATTGCGAGACAGGGATAGCGAAAAACAGGTCCGGTTCAAGATAGATGACCTAAATGAGACTTTAAAATCATTATTCTCTAAAACCAAGACCTTCGACGAGCTAGAAGCGAAAACAATTTAAAAAGGCAGCTTATTCGAGAACATCATGGGACTGTAGCTCAGACTGGGAGAGCACTACGCTGAAGACGTAGGTGTCCTGGGTTCAAATCCCAGCAGTCCCAGAACTGACCTCAGTTCGCACGGAAGCGGGGAGGACATTCAACTGCGTTGAAGTCCTCCGCACTGAGGTTTTTTTTTCTATTATTTTTTCCCTAAGTTTCATTTTTCAAGACAAAATTTATATTGTCTATTCCTAATTTTATGAAAACGAGGTGAATATTATGAAAAAGTACACTTTATTTCTTATCTCCTTGATTATGTGCTCATTTGTTGCCGCAGATGCAATAGACGAAGCCTATATTGTCCAAGAGCAGACTGAATACGAGACTTTATACGCTCAAATAAACACTTTGGTTAATGGAGCTAGCGCAACGGAGCCAGGAGGAAGGAGGATTCATGAATGTTATTCCAAATTTGATGCAGATACATATCAACTGAACTGGGACTATTCGGATGGCTTAGGCATAAGGAATCAAGGTGTTTTGGATTGTGTGGACAAAAAGAATGCTGATCCTGAAATCAGAGGAGTAGAGCAAATATGGGTATCTTGCATCCACGAAAAGGCTAATCCGATTGACAAAGTGTATTATGGAACATTATTGAAGCATGCGAAAGACGCGCTGGCTTGTATGGAAGGAATAGAGTGCAAGATTAACGGATTATATGACGGTGTTGTTGCAGATGGTGTGTCTGAGATAACATTCACGCTTGAAAAACCAGGCACATTGGAGCTTGTGACAGTTGGAGAATTGAAGGGAGAGATAACAAAACAGACGTCTTCTTTAATTACTTTCAAGCCTGATGAAGCTGATGCTGAAAAGAATTATTTAAAGCCTCAAAAAGTTACAGTCAAAGCAGAATGTGATCGGGGAGGAACAGCAGAAAAAGAATTTACAATTGAACAACCCCCTCTATTGCTTCTTCACGGAATATTGGGCAGTTCTGAGACGTGGTCATCATTCATGCCTTGGTTAAACTCAGATGGTTTTAGTTTTAAGGCAATATCATATTCAAATACTGGAGATATTGTGGTAAATGCAAAAAGCGTAGATAGTATTATCGAAAAATTTATTCAGGAAATTCGAGAAGGTGATGCACCAAAACC
>JAHIYL010000200.1 GCA_018815145.1 Nanobdellota archaeon
TGCAAGATTAGGGAAAAATTTGTTGAAGAGATCAAGCCATACCCAGAAGACCATTAAAAATCTGGCATTGGAGTCTCCTGCAGAAAGAAGCCTTTCCTGGAACAGGTTTATTGATGATGACTTGAAAAAAGAGATATATTCAGCGCACCTAAAAAAACATATAGGTTCAGAGAGCACTAGCCTTGGTCAATACACTGAGCAGATAAGGGATTATCCAGAACTCAATAAAAACCTGTATGTTGAATTCAAGACATGGCTTCCGGATGATGCACTTTTTAAGGTTGATAAGATGACGATGATGAATTCACTGGAAGCAAGGGTGCCTTTCCTTGATCATAAGATTGTGGAGCTTGCTGCAAGCCTGCCTATCAAGCACAAGCTGAATGGCTGGGAGACAAAGCACATATTAAAAAAAGCAATGCAGGACAGATTGCCAAAGAACATCATCTACAGAAAAAAACACGGATTCAATCTTCCAACAAGCGAATGGTTCAGGAAGGAACTGAAAGATTATGCAGAAGAAGTGATTTTTGACAAAGAATTGGAAAAATACTTAAATATGAAAAAAGTCAGAAAACTGTTTGATTATCATCTTGAGAAAAAAGAGGATTTTAGGTATCAGTTGAATACACTACTATCTTTTGGATTGTGGCACAGGTGTTTTATTGTTGAATATTGAGGAAATGTTTTAGAGAGGTATCATGATGAATAGCGAAGTTGAAAAGACAAGAAAAAAGTGGCTTGCGCAGCTTGAGCCACGGATAAAGGGGATTGAAACAGAAGAAGAACAGGAAGCAAAAAAGAATTTTTTCACATATCAGATATATAAGCTCAATAAAAAGGTATCAGGCAATAGAGCATTAAGAAACATCCTTGTCAAAACAGTCAAATATTCCAATCCGTTTGACAGAAAAATGAGAGTAGACATTGGTGGAGGGAGTTTTCTTCGCCCCGGCTGGAAAGTCCTGGATTATATCAGTGACTGGTATCATTATGGTTCTGTATATATTGATTATAATTTTGACTTGACAAGCGGAAGAAGACTCCCATTTAGAAGTGATTCTGTTGATATGTTCTATTCCTCTCATACTATTGAGCATCTTCCGGAAAAGGATGCAAGATTTCTTTTTAAGGAAATTTACAGGACACTTAAGAAAGGCGGGGTCTTCAGAGTCACATGTCCTGACTTTGATGTGGCTTATGAAGGGTATAAAAAAAAAGACCTGTCATATTTTTTTGACAGGGAAAACACCTTTGAGAGAAGACTGATAGATTTTTTTGCTACATACCTTGTCGGAAAAGTTGATGATAAGGAAATCGAAAAGAATTTCAAGAAGATGGAAAAAGAAGAATTCGCAGATTATTATGTATCAAAAATTCCAAAAAACCTTAAGATGGTGTGGCTTCATTCCAGTTGGTGGAGTCATGACAAGGTTATATGTGAACTGAGAAAGGCGGGTTTCAAAAGAGCCTATGAGTCAGAACCGCATAAGAGTAGGTTCAGGGAGTTCAGGAAAAAAAAGATGTTGTTTATCAATGGGTTCGATGAAAAATTTCACAGATGGAGCTTGTTTGTTGAATGTGTGAAATGAAACCCAAGAGCAGGAGTCAAAGAGAAAGGGAGAGATTTAAAATTCTGTCAAGCAGAAGATATCCTAAGTTCTTTGAGTCTGATAAGAAGGAGTCAATGATAATTATTGGCTGCGGTGACGGCCCCCAGATTCCCATATTTTCACCACATGTCAAATCCATTCTTGCTGTGGACGTTGACAGGGAGCGAGTGGGGCTCACTGATGAATTGATCAACCAAAAGAATATAAGGAATTGCGAGTCAAGGCAATTGTCTATATATGATGTCAAAAATTTGAGCACAAAATTTGATACTGCAGTGCTCATCGATATAATTGAGCATCTTGGCAATCCAAAAAAAGCATTATTGAGTGTCAGAAAATCACTCAGGCCAAAAGGACGGGTGTTGATCACATTCCCGATGATGTTTGAAATATATTATTCATCAGGGAGGATGCTCAATAGATATATTCTGAAGATACCAGAAAAAAAAGGGAAAAAATATGATTATCATCAGATAAAAATGCTTCCCTATTCATGGTTCAGGTTATTCAAAGAAGCAGGATTTAGAATCAGGAAAACTAATGCAACAACA
>JAHIYL010000201.1 GCA_018815145.1 Nanobdellota archaeon
CATGTCTCGCCAGTACAATAAGGAAAACCACTACAAGGATTTGGATCTCTAAAACTACATCCTCCATAATCATAACCACTGCATGCATCAGTACATTCTGAGGCAATAACCCCCGTTGAAAATAAGAGAAAGATGTTTAAGGATAAAAATAATACAAGGTATTTACATATTGGATTTTTACTGATATTTATCACCATTGAAACCTTCATTCTTTAGATACATTTCAAATATAATAGAGTCATCTTTGACAATTTTGGTAACCAATATTTTTCCGTCATACCTGTAAAAATCAAATCTATTAGGATTATCTTCTTGTGAGGTTAAATATTCCAGTTCTGCATCATCTGAAGAAAATGGGAAAACCATTGCTTTGATTAAGGAGAATATGTTTTCAAAATCTGTTTCTGAAAAAATAATACTGGAAATTCCTGAGTCTAAATCATAATTTATTACGAGGTTTTCTTCCGAACCCTCACAAAAGATATTTAGAGAGTATTCATTCTGATACATGCGTATATAATCTAGTCTGCAAATACTCAAAATCTGAAAAGCTATTCTAGCTTTTTCATCAAAAGGGAGTTTCTCATCGACTATTATTGGGAAAGAATATGATGTTTTGTTCAAATTAAAGTTTAAAATTGTGTCATAGTAATTACAGGTAAGTTTTACAGACGAAAACATCTCTTCATTATGAACAAATTCATCATAATCATAAGGCGAGCAATTGTAGAATTCCTTTATGTCTTCATGAACAACATCAGTAAACTCTTCATCTCTACCGTTTTCAAGCTTAAAGTTGTCAACATCAAAATAATATATCTTAACTATTCCATTATCACAGTAAAAGAACAGATTGTTGTTTTTGGAGTAAAGGAAGTCGCAGTTGTTATTAGTCAAATCATTGAATACACCCGGTTGTTCCCTCAAAAAAGACCAGCCGTTCATGTCACTAATAATATTTCCGTTTTCAAATTCGGCATAGTATGGTCTGTCATTGCAAATCATCCAGAACTTGTCGCTGTCTAGGCTTAACTCCTCTCTTTTAATGTCGCAGAACTCTAGATCAGCTTCTAATAATTCCAAAACAGTTTCTCTGCCTAATGAATCTTGAAGGGAACTGTCCTTTGGTTCCCCATACAAATAATTTATTGACAAGAATATCGCAAATACTATTATCAGACTTATCAACAATGGCACAAAAACATTCAAGTCCAGTTTCAAGGCTCCAGTAGATTTTCTTTTTCTCATGGGCATACCACCTTAAAGGTTACTGAACCAGGGTCGACTGTTAAACCAAAATCGAATTCAAGCTCATCATCACCTGTTATTTCCTTCTTATACTTGAATCTTAGTTCAACATACTCATAAGGAATTAATGCATTAATGGAACTAGGTTCCCCTGGTTTCAAAGGTGCCAGGCAATACGCGTCAGAATGAGGACAATAGCCTACAATGGTTATCTCCACAATATTTTCGTCTATGTTTGCTATCCTGTTGAAATCTAAGCCAACAAATCTGGGGTCCCCGCTTCCTTTCAGATTATACAATTCATTCACAAGAGCTCCAGGATTGCTTAGAATATCTTCAAAATGAGAATCCTCCATTATGGCCCTGCCTGCATTAAGCAGTTTGAAGTAATTGGAGTCTATTATAGAATCAATTTTATGGTCAACAGATATTCTAGCATCAATGCCTTCGTCATAAAAAGAAATGTACCTGCTTCCCCTTACAAAAAATTGCGTCGAGGCATGGTCATTAACGTCTATTTCAGCCTCATCGAAATTTACGCTTATGCTTCCCTTTTCATAGGACTTGGGCATGTTCCTCTTTATCCTTCTCACCAGTTCATCTTCTATGGTTTGGATTTTGGGATAATCTGGTGTCCAGAAATCCTCGTATTCCAGGCCGCCAGTTTTACCCAGTTCAAAGGCAGCTCTCTGAGAAATGAAATATAAACTCTGGTCAAATGACTTCAAAAGAAGTTCAGCCTGGTTTGAAAATGATAACAGCTTGCCCTCTACAGTCACTATGTTCCTTTCAACATTGTATCCCATGTTCAGTCTCAGCAAGAACAGACTGGTGAGTATGAGTGTTATTCCCACGAAAGCATATGCCCAAACCTGACCTTTCATTTTACATACACCCAAAGCTTTAATTCAACATCTGTTCCGTCCAATGTAAACAATTTTGTTGAGCTCTCCTGAACGCGCAGCGGAGTCCTGGGCAGTGATGGCATGTTCTCTTGGACAATTATTATTTCCCTTGTGCCGGTGACTGCTTTTAACAGGTAAGGCTCGTCAATCCTTGAGGACAAGAAGTTTTCACAAACCGAGCTCAAGTCTATTAAATTGCCTTCCAACCATACTACAGTGTTTTCCTGGATCGCCACTGCGTTCAGTATCTTTTTTATTGGCATTCCATTATTCTCGTACTCCATCAGTGATAGTAATGTTGTGTCATATCTAACAGGATTGAAAAATAAGGTTAGCTCAACGGTTCTCGTTGTTGCAACGCCCAAATTAGTCTCGACATTATAGAGGAGAATAAAGGCCCACAAAATAAGCATTGAAAGCATTATCACTCCTAATAGGACGAATATCGAGAATATGTCTGAGAAAAGCTGGAATCCCTTCATAGCCTAACCACCAACTCGCCAGGGACTTTCTGGCCATTCCCTAATTCAACCAGGACATCAAAAACCGCCTTGTCATCCATGAAAGGCTCTGAGCCCAGGAGCACTGTCCTGCTGAAACTTTCGGTTGTTATCTCTATTTCTCCAGCAGGGTAGTCGAAGCAAGAATCAAGGCTGTCTATTTTTGACTGTAGTATTATGCCCTTCATCCCGTTATTCAGGCAAGGGGATGACATCAGGGCATTTCC
>JAHIYL010000202.1 GCA_018815145.1 Nanobdellota archaeon
CTTCCTAAGAACTCAATAAAAGAAGTGATAGCATCAAATCTTGTTGCGACAGTCTACACATATGATATGGCAGAGGCCATCAATGCAGAAGCAGAAAGGAAGCAAAGGACCATCCATATCCAGCTGAAGATAGACACAGGCATGAATAGGCTGGGCATAAAACCAGAAGAAGCTTTGCCTTTGATAAAAAAGATCAGGCTCCTTAAAAACATAAGATTAGAGGGCATTTTCTCGCATTTTTCTGTTGCTGATGAGACTGACAAGACATATACTGAGTGGCAGTTCAGGAGGCTGCAGCAACTTCTGGATTTGCTAAGAAAAGAAAAAATTGATTATGGCAAGGTTCACACAGCCAATAGTGCTGCTTTGGTTGACATCCCAAAGACCTATCTGGATTATGTCAGAGCCGGCATAATCATTTATGGACTCTATCCTTCAGAGGAGGTGAACAAGGAAAACCTAAAGGTTGACCCGATTCTTTCATTCAAGACCGAAGTAGCGCATGTCAAGATTGTTGAACCAGGTGAAAGCATAAGCTATGTTCGCACCTATACAACCAAAAAAAGGACAAAGATCATTACACTTCCAGTAGGTTATGCTGATGGCTACAATAGGCTCCTTTCTAACAAGGGTGAGGTCCTTATCAATGGTCTGAGACATCCTATTGTAGGAAATGTTTGCATGGACATGTGCATGGCAGCGGCAGATATGGATGAAGAGATAAAACAAGGAGATGAAGCGGTGCTGATAGGATCACAGGGAAATGAGAGGATACCAATAGAAGAGCTGGCCAAGAAGACAGGTACTATCAATTACGAGGTGCAGTGTGCGATCCAGAAGCGGGTGCCAAGGGTATATTTTAAGAATAGAAAGCTCATTGATGTAGTGAAATATACTTAATGATGCTGATGACCATCATATGTCACTTGCTAATCAGATGAAGTGTATAAGAGACAAAATAGATTAGCATGCACTTCAGAGATCATCAAATGAATGATCTGATGACGTTATTTTTGTCATTTGCTAATCAGATGAAGTGTGTAAGAGACAAAATAGATTATATGCACTTCAGAGATTCCCAAATGAATGATCGAATAACTTAATATTTGTCATTTGCTAATCAATAGAAAAACTTAAATACCAAAAAGCAATAGAAGAATAAATATGGCAATTACAACACCCGAGACTGTGACGCATTTTGTGTATATTGCGCCTATTGCTGTAGGTATTGCCTGCGGGTTTTTGGAGCTTATCTTTGTCCATGAAGATGAACCGGGTATGGGCTGGCTTACGCACGGGATGCATGCTATACCTTTCTGTGTTTTCTTCTCATTCATCAGCATGAACCTAAGTTTTGTCTATACTAAGTTGAATCTTGGATTCACAAGCAATCCTACATATGACCTTGGCATCAGGGCAGTGATCGGGCTTTTGGCAGCTTTCAAGATAAAAGCTGCTGCAGCAGTGACAAAAGGCCATGGCAGCATCGGTGAAAAACTTGGGCATTCTCTTGCCATTGGAGCTATTATTGCTGTTGCACCATACATCTGGCCATTTATTGCTAAGATGAAATCAGTACCTTCATTCTTGAAGAAGTAGAATATATTTATAGTAGATTGATGAATTTCATTTTTTTCAAATCCGAATCTTTTTAAACCACAGTCTTTTTGAAACTATCATGCAGATATCTGTTCTTGGCAGCGGCAGCAAAGGCAATTCAATTTTCCTGAAAGCCGGAGATACCAGGCTGCTGTTTGATATGGGCCTTTCCTGCATGCAGACAAGAAAGCGATTGGAAAACATCGGAGAAGACCTGAACAGCATCGATGCAGTCTTCATATCTCATGAGCATAGCGATCATATAAAAGGCCTCGAGACACTGCAGAGACAATACAGCATCCCAGTACTCCTCACAAAAGAGACCTATGAAGCAACAAGATTCAAGCTTTTCAAGGCTCATTTTTTCAGGCATGACCAGAAGCTGCATTTAAACGGTGTGACTATCCAGCCTATCAAGACCAGCCATGATTCCCGGGATTCATGCGGTTTTTTCATAACCAGCAAAAAGAGCCGGTTCGGGATCTTCACTGATCTTGGATTTGTCTCAGACCCTATTGCAGGAGTCCTCGGGAAGCTTGATGGTGTAGCAATCGAGACAAACCATGATATTGACATGCTCCTGAACGGAAGCTATCCTTACTCTTTGAAGCAGAGGATAATGGGTAATTCAGGACATCTTTCAAATATTGATGCAGCTCTCGCTGTAAAAGAGCAGGCATCAAGAAGACTGAAAAAAGTATTCCTGGCGCATCTGAGCGATAACAACAATACACCGGAACTGGCCATGAATACATTCAGAAAGATCACTTCTAAGAATATTTCACTGAGTTTTGATACAATAATGACTGATCAGGATAGAGAAACAGATCTTATAAGAATATGAAGATTATTGGATAAGAATTGATTGATCAGAAATAAACTAATAAATAAATCAATTAAGAGTGATTTTTGTCCCCACTGACTGACCTGGCATTCCTCTTTCAAAAAGAGCTCTCACAGCACCATTTCCACCGTGAGCAGATGTGATTTCTCCTGTGATTGTTGTCTTGTTCTTTCCCGGTGCAGTCCAGCTGACTTTTTTGCCAACCAATGCATTTGCCTTTTCTTTTGAGTCGACATCAGCAAATAGGATTATCATCTGATTAGTGGTCTGGGTCTTTCTTCCCCTTCGAAATGTTGCAATTGTGCCTTCCATAACCTTCTAAGAAAATCCTGGATATTTAAAAAGATTGCTCTCGAATATAGTAATATATCTAATTTTCATCATTGATTTTTGTTGCCAGTTCCTCAGCCTCAAAATCCAGCCTCTCAAATATTTCTTTTTCAAGGTCCTTGCTGAGTCCATATATCTTTTTTCTTTGTGATTCATCCTTTGCAGGATATCTTGTCCTGAAATATTCAAATCGCTCATCAATAGTGACCATATAATCGTGGTTCACCCTCCTGTCTGCATAGTGCACGATCTTCTCTTCCCAGCTGTCGAATCCATCCAAGATCTCATTGAGCATGTGCTTTTTCACGACAATAGCCAATTTAGGGTATTTTTTCTTTAATGCATCATGCGCATCTATTCCATGGCTGCCTTTTTTCCCCCCCTTGATCTCATCCCATTTTTTCAGGTCATGCAGGAGTGCCCCCCGACTCACAAGATCGACATCAATCTCTTCTCCTTTTTCTATAAGCTTTTCACCCAAAAAAACAGAGATCTTCTCTATTAGCAGGACGTGGCGGATGATATTGTCAGGAGTGTGCTCTTTTTTTAACATGTCCAGACATTCTTGTCGGCTAGGTAGGTTCATAGAATTTTTGGAATTATCTCAAAAATATAAACTTAATTATAATGAATTTATTATTTGTGGTTTTAGTTGTTACAAATAACTACGTTGATTTTTCTTGATATTTCAAGAGACTATTGATATCTCCATTTTTGTTCACTACCAAATCTACCATTGCTGTGACAGTCTCGTAGAAGTCAATATTGTTATTATTTGGATCATGTTCACGATTTTTTAGAAGCGGTGAATATAATCTCTGTACTTCGGATAGCATATCTTCAGTACTAGCAACATTTATTGGGTGATGTCTTTCAACAAAATTAATTTTATTAACAATACTGAGCCGATCGAATTCAAAAGAATAGTAACTCTTATTCAGATACCCACCAATCTTTCCTTCTGTTTCAAATCCGTTTGGAATTTTTTTAATTCTAATCTCTAATAGAGTGTCTGCTATTTGATAGTAACCGATAGTTAGCTCAGTCAATTCAGAATATGAGATTTCTGGATCATATTTTGCTGTTGCACAGATATAATCCCCAAGACCTATCGAACATGATACTGCAACTGTATCAGTATCAATACCTCCTCGGTCATGAACCTTTAATCCTCCTTCAAATGCTAACTTTTCAACTACCTCATTCCAATACCATCCAGAATATGGTTGCATATTTGGCGGTCCTGTAAGAATATCTTCTGGTTTAAGAGCTGGAAAAGTTAATGCCTGTCCTTTACTTAATTCTTTTGTTTCTTCAACAAAGGGTAAAGCCAGTTTAATACCGCAACCAATGTCGCAAATACGTAATTCTGAACGAGTTGGGTGCAGTTGTTGAATTGCTTCGCCCATCGAGAGATTTGCTGGTAAATCATTTTTCCAAGTGTCATACAAATCCTCATCCATACCATATGTACTATCGAATTGACTACAGGGAACAATATTTCCTGGTGTAATTGTCATTAGATCACTTATATCTGACATTCAGGAGCATGAGAATTATTTTATATATAAATACATTGATTTTTCTCTTGCCAAAACTTTAAATATAACTTTCACTTTTCAGTTGAGAATGGTAATCGAAGCATTTGAAAAGCTGGTCGACTTTTTCATAATTGTAACCAGAGATACAACTGATTCAACTACTACTACTACCACTACCTGCTGAGCAGGTTCAGTGGCTTCTGATTTTTGTTTTACGCAATGCATCATAAGAGTTAAATTAATTAAATCAGAATGATTTCAAACTGAAAAGGTGAATAAAAAATGGAAAACACAAAGAAATTAAATATTTCCGGTACCCAAGAATCTAATTATTCTTCGGGAATAACAATAGAGTTTCCTGATGGTTCCAAAAAAGACTTTGACAAAGGAGTGACAGGACTTGATATAGCCAAATCGATTGGCGAAAGGCTCGCGATGGCAGCCCTGGGCATCGAAGTAGATGGCAAAATCAAAGATATAACTTCCAGGATTGAAAATAATGCAAAAATCAGGATACTTACTTTCAAGGATAAAGAAGGAAAAGACATTTTTTGGCATAGTGCATCTCACCTCATGACACAAGCGATATTAAGGATATTTAAAGACCAGGACATTGGTTTAGGTGTTGGTATGCCAATAGAGCAAGGATTTTATCAGGATTATGATATGAAAGAGATACACGAAGAGGATCTTGAAAAAATTGAAAAAGAAATGCAAAAAATTGTAGATGAGAAGCTGGAGATATCCCACAAAGACATACCAAAAAAGCAGGCACTAGATTTTTATAAAAAAGACCCATACAAGATAGAACTCACTAATGCTGTTCCTGGGGATAATGTCAGTATGTACACTCAAGGAGAATTTGACAATCTGTGCAAGGGACCGCATGTGCCCAATACCTCTTATATCAAAGCATTCAAACTGACAAAGATAGCTGGGGCTTATTGGAGAGGAAAATCAGACAATAAGATGCTCACGAGAATCTATGGTGTTGCATTCCCTGATAAAAAAGAACTGAAAAGTTATCTCACTCTTTTAGAAGAAGCTGAGAAAAGAGACCATAGGAAACTGGGTAAAGAGCTTGAGCTGTTCAGCATCCATGATGAAGGTCCGGGTTTTCCTTTTTTCCTGCCAAAAGGCATGGTGATTAAGAACGAGCTTGTTAATTTCTGGAGAAGGGAGCATGAGAAGGCAGGTTATGTTGAGATCCAGACACCGATCATCCTGAACAGGGCGCTGTGGGAGCGATCAGGACATTGGATGAATTACAGGGAAAACATGTACACGACCCAGATCGACAAAGAAGATTTTGCAATCAAGCCTATGAACTGTCCTGGAGGCATGCTTGTATATAATGAGAAAGTGCATTCCTATAAAGAGCTTCCGATGAGAGTGGGAGAACTCGGAATCGTGCATAGGCATGAGATGAGCGGAGTTCTTGCCGGTCTTTTCAGGGTAAGGGTATTTACCCAGGATGATGCCCACATCTTCATGACTGAAGAGCAGATTAAGCCTGAGATAATGGATCTGATGGACCTATTCAAGAGATTCTACAATCTCTTTGGGTTTGACTATTCTGTAGAGCTTTCGACAAGGCCTGAAAAATCCATAGGGACTGATGAGCAGTGGGAATTCACAACAGCCCAATTAAAAGCTGCTCTGGATGCGAAGGGAGTTGAGTACAAGATAAATGAAGGTGATGGAGCATTCTATGGTCCAAAAATTGATTTTCATCTTAAAGACTGCATCGGAAGGACATGGCAGTGCGGGACAATCCAGCTTGATATGAGCCTTCCGGAGCGCTTTGACCTTACATATATGGGTAAGGACGGCACTCAAAAGCATAGGCCTTTCATGATACATAGGGTTGTTTATGGCAGCCTGGAAAGGTTCATGGGCATACTTATCGAGCATTATGCAGGAAAGTTCCCATTATGGCTATCTCCGGTACAGGCAAGGCTGATGACTGTAGCTGACAGGTTTGAGGATTATGCCAAGAAGATAAAAGATATGTTTTTTGACAAAGGATTGAGAATTGAGATTGATAACAGGAGTGAATCCATCAATAAGAAGGTCAGGGAGGCTCAGATGGAGAAGGTCCCTATCATGATAACTATCGGAGAGAAAGAAGTTGAGGCAGATTCTCTTGCAGTCAGGACAATCGACGGTAAAGTCAAATTCGGAGTGAAACCTGAAGATCTGATGGCAAAGATGCTCGAGGCAATAGAGAAAAAGGAGAATGTCTTCAAGATTGAGTAGAATTTTTTATATATTTTTAATTACTTCTTCTAATAAATTGCCTCCTTGACGCGATGGAACGAAGCAAAGCGAAGTGAAATAGGACTCTTAGAGTCCGTCGCTGTCATAGAGGAGGCAATAGTAAATATTTTTTTTGTATCTCCCTCTGTTTACCATCCGTAATAGGTCAGTCATCTGAAGCAGATTATAAATTATATTCTCTAATACCGAAAAATATATATTCTTGTTTAGCTACATTGTAGCTATTATGAAAAAAGAAACAAAAATTGAGCTAACTGGATATGAAATGCTTGAAAAAC
>JAHIYL010000203.1 GCA_018815145.1 Nanobdellota archaeon
AGTTGCCTGACATTGATATCCAAACCAATATTCCAAGGTACCGGATGGCAATGTATCTGTTTTAACTCTTGCCTCAAATACAGTCCTGTTTGAAAATATCGAATAATTCTTTGTCACTATCTCTTCATTGGCAGCATTTGAGATGAATTCTCCGCCGCTTACTGTTGGTGTACCTGCCCCAGTATTCCAAATACCTGTATCTACCGAAGAACCCAAGAAATCATCCCAAAGCAGATAAATATTTGTTCTATTATCAGGAGGATTATCTGCGTCTGTGTTTCCATAATACATAAAATAGCTTGCATTACTGCTACCCTGAGAAATTTCTTCGAACATTCTGAACCAAATCTGTGTAGAATCTAAATTAAATCCTGTTTCATTAATCCTATCTATCTCATATTGTGTACCATTATAATAGATAATTCTAAAATCATCTCCATCTGCTTGCAGTTTGTTGCCAGTTATCAAAGACTGTGTATCCACACTTATGTTAACAGAATATCCTTTTTCAACAGTCAGCGATTCATTGATATTTGATATGTTAATCTGCTTTCTATAGTTATATGATGAATTCCACCAGTTCTCTCCAACAGGATCTAATGTGACATTTACATATCCGCATTCTCCCTGCAGGCATGTCAGAGTTGAGGCAAACTCAGAAAAAGCATATTGAGTCACATTTGTGTTTGCTGTCGGTGTCGACCACGATGCATTGAGGATTCCCCATGGCACTGTCCATTGTGTTGAATTTACCTGTTCATTTGATCCTGAATCAAGGCAGACAACAGTCAGATTCCAATCTCCTGAATCAGATATTTTGAAATCTGTATTGTCATAAATCCAGTAATCACCTGAAACAGATGTAGCGTTATCTACATTGAATTGGGTCATTGAATCAGGGGTGTTTGTCAGGTTGAATGTGACATTGTAGATTGTACTTCCTGATGTGCAGTTCACTCTGATCTGAGTCAATGTGTCATTCCACAAGAGGTTAGAGCACGACTGCCAGTTGTCTGTTGTATTTATTGCACATTGTATACTATTTATAGCTGCTGTCTGGTCAGTGAGAATTGTCACAACTGTTGAATTCTTTGTTGTCCCATCAACATAACCATCATTAGGTGTGACCTCGCAGAGCCATTCATCATTTATTGAAGTTTCATTACTTACAATTATTTGTGGATTATGTCCTGCAAGGCCTGCCAGGTAATTAGCATATATCTGGTCTGCTGAAAGGGCTTCATGATAAACCTTGACTTCATCTATCAGGCCATCATGAGATCCCTGAAGTGCATGCCCTAAGAATATATAATCAGCATTTGCCTGATTACTATGGGTGCTGTCGTCCTGGTATGTGGCGACTGCTGTCCCGTTCACATAGAATGTCCATAGGTTCGATGAATCCAATGTGACTGCTGCATGGTACCATTTGTCGTATGCAATAGCAACGGTTGCCCTATAGTTGCCATCTGCATAGAACCTTAATGTCAGCCCACCAAGATTATTGATTGCGCAGAAATTGCTTCCTGACCCAAGCGAAGGTCCCCAGACAAACTGCTCTCCTACGGCATTATCAATATTTGTCCATATTTCAGCAGTGAAATTGTTAATGGTCTCTCCGCTAAGAGCTGTCTGGATATAGCTTAGGCTGCCATTAAAATCATATGCGCCTCCAACCTGTCCTCCGGTCCTGTTCCATACTGCTCCTACAACAGTGCCGTCATTGCTGTTCCCAGAATAATCCTTAGTATAAGTTGAATTGCTGCCGCCTTCAAACGGATAATACAATCTTAATATTGAGTTGTTGTTCTTGTACCAGTTTGTTATGTTTGTCACATTATGCCCGTCTGCATCATAGACATTGTTCCAGTTGCACGTAAGATTCTGCGCTGTGGTTGGTGAACTTGGTGTGATGTCAGGCTCATCATGCGTCGGTACAGTATTTAAAATCGCGACTGTGGTGGAATTGTAGCCATCAGAATAATCCCAGCCGTCATATGCCCGGACAGTGCAGTTCCATGTCTCATTGAATGTTGTGTTCAATTCACCAAGAGTTGCTATTACTGTATTGGTATCTACAGATACTCCAGTATTATTACCCCATAGCCAGAGTACTGTGTTGTTGTACCACCAATATTCAACATCCATCGTTGCATTCTCTGAATCTGATACAGTTGCATTGCAGGATAGAATTGTGGATGTGTTAGCAGTACTTGGTGATATTGCTATTGAATTAACATTAGGAGCAATATTTGCCACAGCTTCTACAATTGTAATATTTATTCTATATGTTTCATTGCTATTGACATCAGAACTATAATTTATAGGATTGTATATGACATAGAACACATAACTGTTATTCACAGTTCCTGTTGCGTTCACCTGCCACGTTGTCTGACAAATATCATCCAGCTTCATATTTGTGCATTCCTGCGGATTAGATGAAGACGTCCAGAAAGGCTCTGCTCCTGCTGTGGTATTGATTGCATTTTTTGATTGTGCCCCAACACTTTCTTCTGCTAATAAGGTTGTAGTAGGTTCTGTCCACATGAATTTTCTTACTTTTACCCAATCCACATATAGTGAGCCTTCAGTATAATCATAATTATCAAATATTATTGATACTTGTGCTCCATTTGTTGTAGGAGTTTCATTTTTTAATTCATCATTTTTATAATGCTTAATATAATCAGAGGCCCATTCAATCCTCCAAGTATTATAGTTAGTGTCATCGGCTATATATGCACCACTTGTGCATGTGGTACATTCTGGTCTTACTCCACCTGTATCTCTTCTAATCCAAAGATTCCAAGGTGTAGTTGAACAAATAGTTGCCTGACATTGATATCCAAACCAATATTCCAAGGTACCGGATGGCAATGTATCTGTTTTAACTCTTGCCTCAAATACAGTCCTGTTTGAAAATATCGAATAATTCTTTGTCACTATCTCTTCATTGGCAGCATTTGA
>JAHIYL010000022.1 GCA_018815145.1 Nanobdellota archaeon
CAATATTGAATTTTCTGAAAAAAAATATTTATATATACGACTGGTTTAATATAAAGGAATATGGCATATTCAATAGATGAAGAGACAAAGAAGAAAATAAAAAAATTGGAGAAGCAGAAAATTCCTACAATGGAAGAGTTGAAAATGCAGCAGGAAGAGCTCAAAAAAAAGGAAAAAGATATGAAAAAATTGCTGAAGAAAAAATAATCGTTTTATAAGAATAAATTATCTATTAAGGAGGGGTAGGGATTTTGCACTATTATGCAATATTCCTATGCATGGGGTTATGGTTGGAGATCTGCCTGAAGACAGGTTTAGGGATATACTAAGGTTCTTGAGTTATTATTCTAGTTATAAAATTACTGATGAAGATCATGAAGACACTACAAAAAGTGAGGGTTCAGGAAGAGCAAAACCCAATAAAGTGCATGAAGGATTATCTGATAAGATTGACATTGCAGAGAAAGAGCTTCATGAAAAATCTCATGATGAACATGCAAAAAAGGACAATGAAGAAGATAAAAACCTCAAAAAAGCCATATTCTCTGACCCTACTGCATTTTCTGACACGAACCTGAATGACATAATTGATGCATTTGCAAAGATTGGATTCAAGAATGGTTCATTTGTCAACCAATTCCAGAATGGTGACCTTACGAATCTTCTGATTCTTTTCAACAAATGGATCAATCTTGATCCAGGAGTCCCATCAGCTGAGAATGTGTTTGAGAATATGCCGGCAGCAGAAGAAGTCCTGGCACCAAGGACTCTTCCGATTGATGCATTCAGATCAACCTATATGGCTTTTAATTTTATCCCTCTGGATGTATATCAGGGACCGGGAATGAGAAATCTATACATGGGAAATGCATTATCTCCCGGCATGAATACTTCCTCTGCCGGTAATCCTTATGAACCGGGTTCTTCCTCACCCGGCGGGGCATACAAGACAGACGGACAGAAGAAAAGAGAAGAAAAAGGCGACGGCTGGCTTGGATATTGAGTAAAATATTCTATAAAGTCTAACCCTGCAATAATTAAAGGAGTAGTTTTATATATAACTTATTATATGTTTAATATAGGTGATATATAATGACTTCATTTACAACAATACAACTAAATAAATCACTTGTGGAATCTTTAAAAAAAAACAGGGATTATCCGAGGCAAACTTATAACGACCTGATTGAAAAGATGATGCTTGTCTATAAGAATATAAAAAAACAAAACCAATACGATGAGTTTCTGCATAAAATTCAGCAGCCAAAGATGAGTGAACTTTGGGACAATAAAGAAGATGAAGCTTGGGAAAATGCATAATTCCGGAGACGTAGTATTGGCTGCTATTCAATTCTCGGACACGTATGAGGTAAAAAAGCGACCAGCTTTAGTATTGTTTGAGGATCACAATAACATTGTTGTTGCAGGAATCACAAGCAATACAGGACAGAATGGAATATTAATAACACGAAAAGATGGGGCAATTAAAGACAGTGTAATAAAATTGAATTATATTTTCACTATTTCCAGTGCAATGATAAAGAAGAGATTGTTCACATTATCAAAAGAAAAAAAAAAGAAAGTCTTTGAAGAATTATCTGATAAATTGAGTCAATTGGTTTAGATTTGATCTTTATCCCAGATAGCTCATCTGCTTCTTGTCCCTTACTTTTGAAGCAATAGAACTCTGTTCCATGATTGTCTTGAACTTTTCCTCAAATTCTTTTGCCTGTGCAAGAAGAGGTTTGTAATCAACCTTCAGGCCCAGGTATGAATCAAGTATCTTGACAATATTTGAGGCTGCTTTTGAATCAGGGAATTCAAGATGCGTCTCTGCAAAAAAACAAGTCACAGGGATATGGCTCCTAAGCATCAATGCACCTGAGACACCAAGTATTATGCTTTCTTTCAGAGATTTGACATCCTTGATCTTCGATAGCTTCTGCTTTGATTTTGGGCTTGTTGCATAGTAATAGACTTGGGAATTGTCAGTTGTCTGCTTGGATGAGACACCTTCAAGGCATACTATTTCAGGTGCATTCAGTGTCTTTACCATATTCAGGATTGAATCGCAAAGTTTCCATTCGACTCCCTGCGTATTGAGGATTGTGTGCAATATGATGATATTCTCTTTTTCAGCATAGAAGACGCCCATGGGATTAACCAGCTTTTCCTGATGTACAGCAACAATAGCAGGCAGGCTGTCATATTCAAAACTGCCTATCTCTTTGGCTTTCAGATGCTCTATCAGGAATTCGGTTGTGATGGTCCCTATCAGTCCGAATCCAGGGAAACCTTCGATGATGGTCGGATTCTTTGGTTTTTTATGGAGAATTATTTTCATTAACACACCTCTTTTATGCTAATAACTTAAATTAGAGTACTATATAAAAGTTGCGGAAAAAAATTTGAAAATAGCAGAACCTGGTTTATCTGACAGAACCTTTCTTGATGATGAATTCAATATTAAAGGGTACATTGAAGCTATTTTGGTCACCTTCTTCTTTGAAGATCAAATTAAACCATTTATCGTTACCGAATTTTCCTGCACCACCATTTGGATCCCAATCAAAGTTCATTTTGCAGTCACTGCCTGCATACTGTTCTCCGTTTGTGAAAAAATTATGGTCCAAAAAATTGTGTTTATATTGTACAAGAATTCTTTTTGAACATGGATAATCCGATGGGTCACCGATTATTGGAGGAATTTGTGCTGCCTTGGAAAAATCAGCTTCAACATGAAGATATGAATCTTTGAAATTTTCATCAGAAAAACTTAAATCAAGTTGCTGGAGTATGTTGCTGTAAGTGTTTATGTCTGAATCATATGCACCCTTTACAAGTATGTAATCTCCTTCCTCAATAGTATGCGATGCGTCGTTGGCGATCTGTACTATGTCAATAGTCCTTTCAGGATCAATATCATATTTTGGATCAATCAACTTATCATTCTTATCTAAAAAATACACTTTTAATGTATCAGTTGATTCTTCTTCATTCCTGAATTCAGTATCGATTGATCCTTCCTTTAGTGTAAACTTAAGAGAGTATTTCAGAGCATAGCTTTTGCCTTCTTCTTTGAACCTTACATTCATCCTGGCTGTCTTGAAATCTCCTTTTCCACTTTCTGTATCCCAGATATGCACAATTGAACATCCTTCATCATAATTTGGAGATGGAGGATCTGTATTTTTGGTTGAAAAATCATCATTTTCTTTTCCCTGAAAAAATACATCCTTGATCCTTTCTCCACAATTATAGTTCTTGTGTTCAGGATCATCCCACTCAAATCCATTTGAGAAATCTCCTTCAACAATTATATAATGGCTTTCTGCTCCAAAACCATCATCAACATCGATATATTGAAATTCACCTGTTGTCTTTTCACCTGCTGATGTATAGAACCTTTCCAGGACAATATAATCTCCATCTGAAACATCACGATACGCTTCCTCATGGAATCTCTTTTTGAAATTTATTTTTGGAGTTTTGTCATCTGGAATTATTACTTCAGCTAGAAAATTATCATCTTTGTCATATAAAATCAATTTAGTCTTTTCTTTGCAGCGTGTAACTATCTTAAGCTTTTCCAATATACCACTACCTGCTGTCGGACAGCCAAGGCAGTCATGAATATTGTCTTCTGTGAATCCTCCAGCATAGATTATGCATTCAATTGTCTTATCTTCGGAATTGACCAAAGAGCTGCAGGGGGTGTCCTGATTAAGTCCCAAGAATTTGCCGTTCACTATATACCTTATGAACCTAAACCCCTTATCAGGCCTTAGATCTTTACATATGTCACAGTAGTATTGATTTGCAGATATCTCTTGGATTTTATATCCAAGTATCGAATATCCTAATAATTCATATTCAATGTTAAATCTATGGATGAATCCAGGAAAACGGTTGAATTTATTTACATCTTCTTCACCGTCACATGCGAGATGCACAGCTTCGCATGAATTGAAATATTCTTTTTTTATTTCTCGAAGATTGCATTCCTTGTCTAATTTTTGACAGGTATCATGTGCACTTAACAAAGTAACAATATCAGGATCATTAGGATTATTTTCACAAGCAAAAAAAAGATCTCTGCATGTAGGAAATTTACTGGTCAATATTTGCCCTGCAGAACTTAATGCATCAAATTCCAAATCAGGATTCACAGAAGTAAAATATTCCCATTTGTAAGCATAAGTGTTGACTGTGGGTGTTGATGTCAAAACTTCTCTGTTGCATACATAGCAATTGTCAAATTCACCATCTTCTTCAGTTACTGTAATTGGAAAGATAACTTCATTCTTATATAGTTGTTCTGTACAGGCATACTCTCCACAGTAATTAATTCCTCTATTTTTAAATAGTTTTTCGTAATATGAAAGTACATCATCAGTGTAATAGACCCATTCTTTATTCTTATATATGCAGCATAAGGCAATTTCCTCTTCAAAATAATGATCACCACTCACTTCCTCCACAACATCGACACCTGCAATTTCTGGATTTGTTGTTTTTCCAACAGCTGTTGCAACTCTGCCTTCAAAAGGATCCGCATTGCCCAAATAATCCTGGCAGAAATCGTCTCTATTTAAATGAAATTTCGGCCCTTGGTTTTTTTCAATTGGATTTGTTACCAAGGTGTCACCTGCAAGCACATCTGCTGCCAGAATACTAAAAATTAACATAATCAGAAAGAAATTTTTTGTTTTCATCATACCATATTTTTATTCTTTCTCTCTATTTAAATCTTGCGGAAAGCATTCTTTCATCAACATTTTTCGCTCATTTGATTTCTTACAGAGAAAGATTTAAATACTTACACTACTAATTAGTAGCAAAATGGCTTTTATAAAGGCAACTCTTGAGGGACTTGTAGCTAGTGTAGGTAGTTTAGATCCAGGTTATTTGATAAACCAATTGGAATATCAGCTTGGAGGGGTAAGCATCCCAGAGAGCACTCCGACAGCAGGGCAGAATATAATCAATTCCGCGTATGAAAGGAGAGACAACCTTGGATTTGGAGATTATCTGGGAAGATACCTTGGATACGCTGTTGGAGCAGGAGGAACAGGTTTTGCACTGCAATTGGGTTTTGGTGCATTGGCATTAGTGAATCCTCTTTTAGCAGTTGGTGCTTATGTGGGTACTGGATTGGGGCTCTTAGGTTATGGTCTGTATAAGCGAGCAACCACTAAGTCTGAGAAGTCAGGGTCATTCTTTGATGGTGTCAAGTATGGTTTTCAAAAGGCAGTGGATCCGATAAGTTCAGCAATCCATGACATGGACTATGTTCTCTCAGGCAAAGCACCATATGAATCAGGATGGCACAGTGATATTAATTCTGCATCAGGATCATCAGGAAGGAATTTATCTTCAATGCTCGGCGGACTCACGGGAATAGCTGCAGGTGCAGGTGCGTTGGGAGCCACAGTAGTCGGCGGGTTCATGCTGGCTGGTCCCATAGGTGCAATAGCTGCGCCCGCATTGATAACAGGATATAAGTTCATGAAATCATTGTACAAGACAATCACAAAGTAATTATCATTTTAATATTCATATTCTCTGTTCTTTATACATACAAATACATACTTTACTATTGTTAATATGTATTGATAATAAAAAAGCTTATATATTAGTATGTATTATGTAGTTGTAATACTTGGGCTTTAGCTCTTGTATTTCCCTGGGAAAAGAGTGTGGCAGTAAATTTGAAAGAAAGAATAACTATATCTGTAGATAAGGAAATTCTCGAGTGGATAGATTCTAAAGTAAAGGACAGGATTTTTGCGAACAGGAGCCATGCTATTGAATTCTTGGCGCAGAAGAACATAAATCTTGAGAAGGAGGGCAAAAAATGAGGCAGAGCAACAAACGTCTCCTGATAGGCCTTCTTATACTTGGCATCCTTGTGTTGTCAGCAACAACAGTCCTTGCACAGAGCCTTCCAAGAGTGCTTGAGAACACTTCACAGGCACTCTATAATTACATGAGGAATCTCTATGTCAAGTTCATTGTCACATTCATACTGTTCTTCACTCTGCTGTATGGCATGTTTGGCATGGCTCTTGCCAAGATCAAAGGTTTTGGTGATGAAGGCAAGCTGAACAAGTTCGGAAAGATAGTTGCTGTAAGTATGTCAGGTCTTGCAGTATTTGGTATATTTGGCCTGAACAGGACATACAGTCTTGAAGCATTGCTTGTGAAGATCCTTGCTCCATTTGGAACATTCGGTGCCCTGGCACTATCTGTCATGTGCTTTGCCATGATATATTTCGGTTTCAGGGATGCTGACAAAGACAATAAGCAGTGGCAGCTTGCTCTCTTGATTGCCGGCCTGTCTTTTGTCTGGTTCGGTTATCTTTTGTCTTCACCGCATATAACTTCAATCGGATATTTCATCGCATTCATCGGATTCCTCGTCATGGTGATTGGATATGCGATAGGTATGGGAGGCGGTGGAAAAGATGGTGGTGGCGGCGGCGGAAGCAGTGGGAGCTCTGACAGCAGCAGCAGCTCAGGATCAGATGGAAGCAGCAGCAGTGATGGAGGAGGAAGCACAGACAGAGGAGAAGGAGATAGTGCAACTGAAGCAGCTGCAGGTGGGACACCTAAACTAACTATAACTGTTGAGAATTGTCCTGGAAATAGCTATAAAATGCCTTCGACAGTGCAAGAATATGGGGGAGCTGCTCAACCGATAGTTGGTAAGGTGGTGTTAAGTGGTGGAAAAATCAGAGCAGGTGGACCAGGTGTGCCTCCTTCAGGAACATTTGGTGTTGTACTGGTTGATTCAGCAAAAAGTCCCATTGCCCAAGCAGAAATTCCAAAAGATGGAGTAAAAGATAATGAATTTCCATTTTATCTATTTCCTGTAAAATCAAAACAAGGAGCACCACCAGAATTAGTGAATCCGGGAACATACAATATTGTTTCAGTAGTCATGGTTGATGGTGTAAATGATCCGGTTTATGGTGAACTTGCTGTAAAACTTGAAAAAGGTCCTGAACCGGTACCTGCAGTTGAACCAGGAGCATCATCAAAAAAGAAACAGCCTGAGACAAAGCAAAAGACAGCAGCAGAACCAGGCACAAGCCAGTCAGCACAACAGACTCAGACAACATCACAACCTGCATCAGAGCCAGCAAAAGAGACCGAACCCGGAACAAAACCGCCTGAGAAAAAATCAGAAGAGGAGACAGAACCTCCAATAGGACCAGAACCAGCACCTGAGACAGAATCTGAGGAGCCTGTACAGCAACCACCTAAAAAACCAAAACCAGCACCAAAACCACAGCC
>JAHIYL010000204.1 GCA_018815145.1 Nanobdellota archaeon
GAAGTTCTTATTAAAAAGAAAAAATTGATCTTGATATTGAAACAGTAAGAAAAATA
Source organism: Nanobdellota archaeon (assembly GCA_018815145.1). GTDB lineage: Archaea > Nanobdellota > Nanobdellia > Woesearchaeales > GW2011-AR15 > WJJD01. The sequence goes on from JAHIYL010000204.1 coordinate 57, forward strand.
TCATTATACAACAGGGAGCAGGATAATGATGTTATCACACTTAGAGAAAGGTTTCAATATGGTGTTGATACTAAAGTGAGTGAAGCAAAGATCAATGATCTTATTGAAGAAGCAAAAGAACTTCTGGAAAAAACAAAAGAAATCATAATAGACTAATTCTTTTTTCTGTAATAGTCCTTACACTAGCGTGACCATTTAGGCAGTGCGAGTGTTATTACAGATACTTCAGGAGATATTTTAGAAAACACTACTTATGAACCGTATGGGGAGGTTGTGAATGGTGGCAGTTTGACCAGTTATGATTATATTTTGTCCGCGTATTTAATTTTTCTATAGAAAACGACCTGAAGGTCTGGGTTTTAAACCCTTTGCTCGCTAAAAAACGCTCGCTAACAGGCAGCATCATCTCTTCCTGTTCCAGGATTCTTTTGCAAATATATCCTTCCGTATCTCTTCTGCGAGTCCGAGTTCTTCTTCAGTCAATCCCTGTTCAGTAAATTCAATATTAAAATATTCTTCAAATCCTTTTTTGAATGCCTGTGAAAGCTCAGCAAATCCGATGTCTCGGCCAAGTTCGTTTTTCAGTGATGTGACTCTCTCTTTTACAGAGGATATCATCTTGTCCCTTATCTTCTCATTAGGGACCAGCAGGATTGAAAACATCTTTTCCACATCAACATCCAGGATCAGGGTCCCGTGCTGCAGGATGGTCTTTTCCTTTCTTGTCTGTGCACAGCCGGATATCTTCTTCCCGTTTACAATCAGGTCATTCAATGGCACATAATCTGCCTTGATATCCAGATTTGAAAGTCCCTTAATTATTGCTCCGCATATCTCTTGATATGATTCATTTATGCCTTTTGAAATATATTCATTATCCTCATTTATCGTGATGCTGTATGTAAGTTCTGCATCATGAAACACAGCCCCTCCGCCGGTAATTCTTCTGACATAGTCCACCCCTAGCTTTTTGCATCTGTCCAGGTCTATCTCCTCAGCAAGAGACTGGAAATAGCCTATTGATACTGCAGGCGGCGACCACATATAGAACCTGACCGTAGGAACCTTATTGAGTTTCAATAACGCATAATCTATCGCCATGTTTGTATATGCATCTCTTGTTCTATCAATTATAAGTCTCCATTTCATGATGGTGTATTGGAAATTATGTGAATTTATATGTTTTAATATTGTAAAGTAGGATTTAGACAATTTATTTAAACCACAACCTTATCTTTTAACCATTATGCCTAAACCAATAATTTCAGTCATTGTTCCTGCATTCAATGATTCTGTAAGGCTTGAAAAATGTCTAAAATCCATAAAAGAACAGGATTACAAAAAACCCTATGAAATAATTGTTGTTGACGACCGCTCAACAGACAATACAAGAGCTGTTGCACAAAAATATGCAGAAGTATTCTCAAACAGCATCAATTCCGGACCTGCAAAAGCCAGAAATTTAGGTGTCAAAAAATCAAAAGCAGACATCATTGCATTCACTGATTCAGACTGCATTGTCTCAAAGAACTGGTTATCTATGATTGAAAAGACCATGAAGGATAGAAAAATCGATGCTGTCATGGGAAAAGTCAGTATTCCAAAAGCCGGATACATCGGAGACTCAATATCTGCTCTTGGCTTTCCCGCAGGAGGCTCTTTGGGCTATGATAAGATGTATCATGTAAAAAAAGACAGGACAACAAACCACTTCTCTACATGCAACTGTGCAATAAGAAGAGAAATATTTGACAGATTCGGATTCTTTGATGAGACGTATCCTACCCCCGGAAGAGAAGACACTGAATTTTCTTGGAGGATCTGGAAAGGAAATGCAAAAATAATCTACTCAGACAAAATAAGGATAACCCATGAGGCCCGGACAAGTATAAAATCATTGATCAAGATGAACTACGCCCGTGGAAGAGGCACATATCATTTCAAGAAAAAGATGCCAAAAGAAGTTGTTACATATTTTAAAAAACTAAGAGTATGGTCTGCAAAAAATATGA
>JAHIYL010000023.1 GCA_018815145.1 Nanobdellota archaeon
ATTACCATGTACGTATGGATTTTCTGAAGTTGCTTCCCATGAATAATGGTCCTGGCTGCTTCCATTTGGCGAAAGATATAACCAATACAATGTATCAGCTGAAAATAAGACAGTCTGGTTCATTGTGAGGTTGATCCACTCAAAATTTGATCCTATCTCTGTACTATTTATTTCAGCATATGAGAACATCACAGTGTCTGAAGCAAATCCTTCTGGTGTAGAATTTCTTATCTCAAGTCTTGCCAAGCTTGTACCTGTACCATTTTTTTTAAGTTTTACTGAGACTTTGTCTAAATATGTATCCCTTTCAAACATAAAAGATTGAGTTAAGTTTGAATGTAGATAGTCTGATTCAGAGACTGCTGTTCCACCTGATTCAGCAGCGCCAACATATTGATTGTTGCCAATAACCATAGATTCACCATTTATCCTGATCCATGTTTCATTTATTTCCGGTCCTGATCCAAATTCATACTCAACATAGGATTCATTCCTAGGATAAGTGACCCCTTCTTCAGGATAAACAACAGTAATATTTGTTGTTGCATTAATGTAAAAATTTGTCTTGGTTGTCATATTCCTGTTATCAGAGGTATCACCTGCAATATATGTTATATTGTACAAAGTTATGCCAGAAGTATTTGTAAAAAGACCTGAATAGATGCCTCCATTTATACCGGAAAGTACAATTAACTGACTGTATGTACTCCAGGTCACATTGGCTAATACACTTTCAACATCAATATTATCTGTTACATTGGCTGTGATATTGACTGTATAATTACCACTTGAAAAGTAGACTGTTCCGGGACTGGGAGAAACATCTGTAACAGCCGGAGGTGATAGATCGAAATTTTGAGGTATGACCCTAAAAGTCACATCATCTGTATCTGAATATGCATCATCATGATCAAATCCACATATAAGATTTGATGAACCCATATATACAATAACTGCACGCACTGAATGATTGCCCGCAACATTATCCAATTTCCAGGTTGCAGAAATATATTTCTGTCCATCGATCTGGCATTGCTCATTATGAACAACAACCCATTCTCCTCCTGAATCAGTTCCATTATTATATGATATTGTCACTCCATCACCATCAAGATCACAGTCAACATGAGCATTGATTGTAATTGTATCCGAACCATAAAAGGTTGAACTGTTCATATCAGTTACATTGATATCATTGACAAATTCATAAGTAAAATCATCTCCATCCTGACAGGCATCTATTGTATTGTATCCATTTGCAGCTTCATTGCCGGCATTACATGCCAAACCGCATATGCAGGGTGAAACAGTATCACAAAAAACACCTGCAGCACCAAATGCAAATTCTGATAACAAGATTATGGTTAGCACAAGAAATGAACTCTTCATCAATCTTGATATTTGATATTTGGTCATATTGATCTTGTCTTCTATGTGCTGCACTTATTTGTCCATGAATATCTCTTCAGTCGGATAGACGACTATCCCCTGGTTTGCCAGAGCCTTGAATGGAACAATCTTTTTCTGATGCTCTGATCCCCGCAGTTTTATGACTTCAGTTGCATTCAATCTCTGGCTGCCCTGACGCATATTATAGAAAGCAAATACTGCGTCAGCCAGGAATTCCTCAACACCGCTCTTGCTGTACTTGGTTGTGGAATGCTCAATCTCTGTTATCATGAATGAAGTCATGCCAAGATTCCTGAATGTGTCAAATATCTGTGACATATATGCACGGTATCCTTCTTCCTTTCCAAAAAATCCTGCTGATATCGCAGACAATGAGTCGATGACAACTACATCAGGAGTGATATTTTCAGGTATCAGGTTCCTGGCTTCATTCACTTCGATCAGGAGTTCTCCCCTTGCCTGCGCAAGCAAGGTCTCTACGCTTCTTGACATCTTGAAAGGATCAAGATTCCTCAGGACAAGTTTTCCTTCAGCAATCAGGTCTTCTGTATTCCACCCAAAGGGTCTGGTGTTTCTTATGAGATTCTCTTCTTTCTCTTCAAATGAAAGATACAGTGCAGTCAGTCCTCTCTTTGCAGCATTTACAAGCACATTCATGCAGAAAGTCGTCTTCATTGTACCTGGTCCGCCTGATATCAGTATCTGGGAACCCCTTGGTATTCCCTGGGTGATGAGGCTGTCAAATCCTGCAATCCCTGTCTTTATGAACTGGCTTTCTTTTTCATTCTTGCTGCCTGAATCTACGTCCTTATTTTCAGGTTTCGGCTCCTTTATCTGATCAGGAGGCGACGCTTCA
>JAHIYL010000205.1 GCA_018815145.1 Nanobdellota archaeon
CAGAATAAGCGAGGGGAAAAAGGGAATTTTTTGCCATAACTAGATGTGAAAATGACAAGCTATGAAATACGGCGAGGTTTAACATAGATGAAATGACAATAATGACATACAATCATGGACCTCCTTTTAAGTTTAATCCAGTTTCAGCAAAATTGATTGAAGATGCTCTTTTAGAGAGTTATAATCTATACTTAAGCAAGCAATATCCGCACAAGTGTGAAGATATTGCGGATTTGGCTAATCGAGAACTATGTATTGCTAAAATTGGTCAGGCTATAACCTCTGTTGTAGTGACATAACAAAACAGCAATATCTTTCCGATTTTTACATTTTAGCCAATTTATTTTGTTCGATTATCTGAGGGCATAGTTTTTCTCAACAAAATCCATAACTTTTTATATCTGTTTTACCTAATCTCTTTGATATGAAATTCTGTCCATCATGCGGGAAAGACATAAAAGAAGGTGTCTTTTGTGAAGACTGTGAGCCTCTTCCTGATATCAAGATCAAGGATATCAAGATAAAGACATGTTCAGTGTGCAATAAATTCCTTCATCAGAACAAGTGGAAAAACTATACAACAATCCATGATGCAGTTGTTGAAGTTGTTTCCAAAGGACTTGAAAAACAGATTAAAGATTTTTTTGTAAATCCAAATCTACCGCCTTACAAGAACAATCCGGGTATAAAAGTGGAGTTCCTGGCAGAAGTTGTAAAGGGAAAAAACATGTTCATAGTTCCTGGCGAAATCAATATCACCAGCTGTCCTATCTGTTCAAAAGAAGGAACAGGATATTTTGAAGGGATACTGCAGTTAAGAAAGCCCACTGAGGAGATCATATCTTTTATTGACGATTTTTTTAAGGCAAAACAGATGAGTGTTTTGATCATAGACAAGAAAAAAGTCAAGGATGGTTTTGATATTACTGTGATTTCAAAAAAAATACTGCGGGATCTTGCCAAGAAACTGTCAAGTGAGTTCGGCGGAATTTTAAAAGAGAGTCCGCACATACATTCCTATGATAACCAGACCTCAAAGAACATCTATAGGCTGAATGTATATTTTGAAGGACATGATTTCAGGACAGGAGATGTCATAAAGCATGATGACAAAGTAATTAAGATTGCAAAACTTGGAAAGACAATATACGGTACTGATGTAAGAACCGGAAAATCACTTTCTTTCAAGCTCAATAATAAGAATTACACTTTGTTAAAAGTGTATAAGACAACTGTCTCAAAAGTTTCTCCTACAGTTGAGGTTCTGGACCCTAAAGACTATCAGTCTAAGGTTGTTGAGAACAAGACCACTGTAAAATCAGGAGAAAAAGTCAAGGTTGTTGTTGAGAATGGTAAGATTTATGTTGTGTGATAGATTTTTGATTTTCAAATTACTCTTTTTTTTCTGTATTCCTGGACCAGGTCCTTGAGGGAATCCTTATCAATCTTCTTATTTTTTTTGTGGTGAGCTACACTTCTATCTAATTCATTGGAATCAACCAGAGCATACCTGTCAGTCTCAATCAGCCTCAATTCCTTTTGTGGAAGTATGATGAATTTTTTTCCCAGCTCTTTGTTTGATTTGTTTGACTGGATCAAAATCCTGATGTTTTTCTTATCCAGGATATTCACAACAGCTGATGAGACTGAGCTTAGATCCTCTACCATAAGCACATCCTCATCAGAGATATTCAGACTTTTTTGTTTCAGGTCAAAATGAGACCTGCCAAGATTCTTCAGTTTTTTGATAAGCACTTTGCCATTCATATCTGCAATGAAACTGTTCAGCCTGTTATTGAGTGAGTCCAATGACAGGTTATCCTTTTCCAGCTTCTTTATCTTTTTCTCAAAGAACAAAATCCTGTTTTCTTTGAAAGTGAGGAATTTCTTTGTCTCAGAATCAATGTCCGGCTTATTGTTCTGTTCTTTATGCAGCTGATTCTCAAGCATCATAAGCTTTTGCTTAAGCCTGAAATTATGTATCCTTAAGAGGAGAATCTCTTTTTGCAGTTTTGTCAATTCCTTTGGCGGTGTCAAGGAGCGCACACGCTTCTTCTTAATTTTTTCAATCTCTTTTGTATCTTTGTTCTCAATGAGTTGTATTGCAGTATGGATGCTCAGTGAATCCAGGATGACAAGAGGGATCACTTCATCCATGACATCGATTAAATTTTGTTTGTTCAGGGTGTGCATTATCTTCTTTACCAGCGGCCTGTACTCAGACAATGCAAAAAAGGCACTTGCAAGTGCATCTATCTCATGGGCATTTTTTGTCAGCTTCAGGAATCCATTCTGCTTTACTATCCTTTTTTTCTCTCCTTTTTTGGTATCATAGGAAGGTGTAAAGACTTTTGCTCCGAGCTTCTGAGAGATTGACCTGATGAATGACGGGACTTCTTTTTTGTCAGTGCCTATGACAATGGGATCACCCAGATACATGATCGTTGATATCATCTCAGATATTGAGAAATCCTTTTTTGAACCGATTGATATGACATTGCCTTCAAAATCAATAGCACCGTATGCTGCTGTAGTCCCGGGGTCAATACCGATGATGAGGGGTTTCATGTTTCTATTAGCAATGCAAAGCAGCTATTAAAAAGTTTTGGCAAAAAAAGAGAAAAAAAGACTATTATGTGGATAAATACTCATTTTTAGATGGTAACATTTATAAATTTTAAAAAAAAGTACAATAAAGAGGGGGAAAAGTGAGTACATTTATGTATGTGTAGAGGGGATGAGAGATAACACTTGAGGATAAAATTTTTGTAGCCACAGAAAATCCTTATTCTGTTGGTTTGACACAAGACATTGCTGAATTTCTTGTGAAATGGGGATTTAATGTTGAATCAGTCCTTCCAGATTTTTTTCTTGAGAAAAGTAAGGGAATTTCAGCATATCTTGATGGTGAGTCAGCATTAGATGCTATAATAGGTGATTTAAAACAGTTCAAAGACAGTGAAGTGTATCTAGTTTCTGATACAAGAGTATATGATCGGACACTTACAGATTTGGTGGACGTGCTTGATAAAAAACATAATTTTTATAGAAAACTGAGAGATGAAAATCCAGGTCTATACAATTATTACGTCAATGCACCGAAGATTTTTAGAAATATTATCGAGTTGCACTACAAAGTCTTTAAAAATTGCTTTTTGCCTGATGAGGATTGGAATAAATTACTTGAAATGGTGCGTTCTGATGGAATAACTGCACCACAAGCAATGCTACTTGAGTCAGTACCTGACTTCAGGATGGCAAGGCTTACTAGTGCTGTGGAATTATTCAATTACGCTGATTACAGATTTGGTAATACAAAAAAGTTTATTGTCATGCCAAAATCCTCATATGAATGGAGTCATAAGTCTGCATTCCATTTAGTGAAAAAAAAATTGCATCAGGCTTTTGTCCTTAGACAGGGCATCAAAAGATTTGCAGATCATGGTGCTGATGGTATACTGGAGATGCAACCCCATTCAGAAAAGGAGACTGATGAATATTGCAAAAAATTTGGTATTCCTGTATATATGAATGTTAATCCTCAATCAGGTTTTGAGATAAATAGGATACCTATAGACATGCAGAAAGCTTTTTCTTTGGTTGACAATATTATAAATGATCCAATGGCTGATCCATTTGCAGATTATCTACAAAAGCTTGAAGAAAACGGAGAAGGAAACAATCATAATATAATATTTCTTGCTCCAGATAAAGGTGCTATTCCAGCTGCCGAAGCCTTTGTAACCAAAAAAACCCATGGGTACAAATTCATCGCTTCAAAGGGATTCAGAAAGGCAGAAGGAGAAAAAAAATATGAAGGCAGCCTTTCCTTGGATGAAGCACTCAAATTAGGACTTAAAAGTCCATCACATTATATATCAGATATGGAAGAACATCTTAGAGGAATTTCTAAAGAAAATTCAAGTGCTACAATAAAATTCATAATCCTTGACGATATGGCGAATACACTTGGTACGGCAGACAACGAAGCAAAAGAAAGAATCAAACAAGTGACAGAATTTAATGACACATACACAACATCATTAAATGCAGAAGTAGAGTGTTGGGTTACACATAGTAGAAGTCCATACCTTGAACTGGTCAAAAAAAAAATTGATAAGGGAAATATTTCAAAGATTGTCATGCTTGATTCTGTTCACTACGAGCCATCTTTAGAAGACCAGCTTGAAACTTTGGAAATTCAGGACAAAGTAAAGGTAATACCTGCAACCGCTTATCAACTAGCAATGGGCATTGCACTAAATCATCTGGTTAATAAAGATAATTATGTTGATCATGCAATAAATACAAGCAGAGGCAAAAGACTAAGAAACCGTAGTACTATCCCTCCAAGATTATCACCGGTGTATCCTGCAGCCGCTTATGCTTAACAATAAAATTAATATACTTGCTTAACATCTAATCTTGAATGGTTTCAAGGAAGCGACGACTGAAACAGAAATCAAAAGTAAAGAAACTGAATATCAAGATAACACCGCAGTTGCTCCTGAAAATATTTATCGGAACACTTGTTTTTCTTTTTGTCCTGTTTAGGTTCAGGGAGCAGGTCATTAAGATTGTGTTTACAGTCATTATAATCGGTATCAATGCAGGACTTGGTTTTATCACATCAAAAGTGAGAGGGATCAATTTTGAGATATTCTCTATCGGCTGCGCATTTTTCCTGACTTTTTTTGATGGTGGACTCAGGGTATTTTTCCTGATTGTGATGCTTGTAAGCTACTTTATCTTTAGTGAGTTCAATTTCTGGGCTCTTCCCTATTTCATCAGTGTATCAGTGACATTTCTCATGGCTCTTTTGTTCAAGCCAACACCCTCTGCTTTTTTCATGACAGCGATAGTCTTATTTTTTAACAGCCTGACATATGTCATATTTGCATTTTTTCATGGTGATTTCACAAGGCCGCTCAAAGACACTGTCATCGCATTTTCTATGAACCTTGTTCTATTGAATATATTCATGCCGCTGTTGTTGATGATCTAGAAAGGGAAATTGAAGAAAAAAAGAGTTGTGGTATCTTATTGAACCTTCTGATAATCCTGTAACTCAAAGGCTGTAAATTTTTCCATGAGCTCCATGACACTTTTGCATGAGAATTCACCTTTTGGAGTCTCATAGTCATCCAACGGACTGAAGGTCTCAAAATAATAGGTATTTGTATCCAGATCCTGATACATCCTTGGTCCTTCTAGCCGCTTGACCATTGTTATCAGATCATCATATTTAGTGCCTGGTCTGTCAATTATCACTTCGTCAACGAATGCATGGACTCTCAGAGTAATATCATCCTGTGCAAGCAGAGCATCAAGTTTGTCTTTGGAGACAGTCACCCTTGTCACATACCGCTCAGTCTTATCAGTCTCACCACCACCATACGTCTTGTCATCTATTGTCAGCTTCAAATCAAGGTCATATGCATCAAGGCTTGTCTTTATGTCATAGATAATGCCCATGTCTTCAGTAAATATTCTTCTTGCGTCTCTGTACCAGGTGCTCATTCTGGCAACAGTCTCACTTATCTCATTTATCACTGCTCCCATTGCTAGTGATTTCAATCCCTGATGATTTTTTTCAATATCCGGAGAATTTTCCAGATTCACAAGCAAATTTGAGAGTTTCTTATCTCTCAAAAGTCTATGTGCGGTCTCCATCTCATATGAATAGAATGTGGCAATATTAAGCGTATGAGATAGGTTATATAGGGCACCGACAATCTTGAGCGAATCCTCGAGACCTTCGTTTTCCGGTTGACCCATGCTTTTGATGAATATAGGCAGTATGCACCCTTCTTAAGAGGATTGTATGAAATAGCGGAACAGGACAATATTGTGCAATTGAATGACTTGAATAGATATGACACACAGCTTAATAGGCATATGGAACAACATCTTAGAAATTAAAATTCTTTGCATTATGGGAGTATAGTATTTTCTCTAATACTTCAATAGCCCTGTCTGCCCTTTTCTTCTGCCTTCAGGGACCTTGTCTTTGTCAATATCTATACCAACTTCTTTTTTTAATTTAATTGCAATATTTTTACCAAGAAGCTGCACAAGCTGTGTGATATCGGCATTTTTGATGTCTCCGATATCCTTTATTCCGTTCCTGAATAGCTTTCTTGCCCTTATCCTGCCAATTCCTTTAATCTTGACAAGAGGGATGAGCTCTTCTTTCACACCATTCTTCAGCCGGAATCGAGCTTTTCTGATGATCCTGACAATATCTTTGAACTGCATCAGTTTTGCAATCTCTTCAGAAGAAAACAGGATCCAGTCGCATGAATCTTTCTTGTAATTGAATTCACCCGGCCTTACATTGTATTTTTCCAGAAGATATTCCTCATCTTTTTCTTCAAGCCATTCATTCAGGACAAGCGCTGTCTTTGTTGAGTTCAGGAAATCGTCGTATTCAGGTTCATAAACAGAAGGTTCCAGGACAATTATATTGACGGAGTACTCATTTAGTACATCCTGCACCTCTTCAATCTCTTTTGTGCGTACCCTGAAGTAAGGTCTGAGCTCAAGTGTATTTGCAGCCAAATGCAGGAATGAAAATTCATTGCATATCCTGCCTGTTGCTCTTCGCATTCCGTTAATAAGGAAATTAGCAGTCAAGGGGTCAATATAGAGCTGCGATATCCTCTGCCCAAGTCTTGACGCCTCAATCTTCACTTCTTCAATCTCATCAGCTGATATGAAATCACTGGATTTGTTGATGCCGGTTGTTTTGATGAATTCCCATTCTTCCAGGTTGTCGATTATCTTAGAGATTATATATTCGATCTCTTTAAGGTCTTTGTATTGATGAGCATAGAAGCTCCTGTAAAAAAATTCAAAAAGCTCCTTTTTTGTGTTGACAAAACCGGTTGCAACAAGGCTTAGCACATAGGTCCTGAGGACAGGTTCAACAGCAAGTTTTGAATAGATGGGTTCAGGTGCTCCATTGACAAAGCGTTTCAGTAGCTCACTTTTTTCGCTCCCAGTTGTCGCAACTGAGATAGCTTCGCCGAATTTATCATTGAAATCAGGCCTTCCTGCCCTTCCGATGCATTGATGATATTCAAGAGTAGGAATCCACTGCATCCCCCATCTGCCGCCGTATCGTTTGAGATCCTTCATGATTGCCCGGAATGCAGGAAGATTCAGCCCAAAAGCCAGGGTGGGAGTAGAACATATTATTTTTATGGTCCCTTTCCTGAAACCATCTTCTACCATCTTTCTCTGGCCTGATGGAAGGCCTGAATGATGGAATGCAATACCTTTTCGTATCATCAATGCAAGCCTTTTGCATTGCTTTGTCGGAGAAGATAGCACTTTCAATATCTTTTCAGAGAGAAGATTGAGCTCAGTATCGGATACCTTGATGAGTCTGGATATCTTTTCTGCTGTTGATTCTGCTGTCATTTTTGTATTGCAGAACACCAGCGCCTGCTTATTTTGATTGATTGTATCAAGGGCGATATTTATTGCAGGAATATCTGTGATTTCGTTGATTCTCAGGATTTTGGACATCAATCTGAAAGAATTGCAGCGGATTTAAAAGAATTGCTTTTGGTATCCTGAAGAGATGCAAAAAAATATAAATAGAAAAATCATATTTTCATGAATCAATGGGACTGTTCTACAAAACCAGATACGAAGAAGAAAATGGAAAAAGATATTTTGTACTGCAGCCAAATCCATTATTCAGGATAATGATTTTATTATTGCCGCTTATCATCCTTTTTGTGTATTATTTTTTTATTCGTTATACCAAATCTCTGCTTGGAGAGAATTTTACATTTTTTATTTACATTGTTTTTGGATCATTCATGGCTCTTATAATTCTTCGGTTCATACAGGATCTTAGGGTGATAGTAGCAAAACTCAAAAAAAAATCTGTTATAAAGAAAGGAGGAACTGCACTATTTGACTTCAAGAATCCGCCTGAAACATGGATAGAACAATAGATTTGAATTCTGTCAATTTTTTATGGTTTAATCAGTAATTTACAATTCTTTATATCCTTCCAATGTGTATTGACATCTTCCCGATCCAATTCTATATCTATAAGGTATATTATAATTCATTACTTTGGTCCAATATTGTCTGTATGGATGCTCGATTGTGAATCTGGTAAATCCAATTTCTTCTGCAATTTTTTCAACCATGATTGCAGATTTTGTGCCAAGTCTTTTGCCTTGAAATTCTTTATGCACATTAATATAATCCCAAATGAATAAATCCTTGTTAAAATTCAGAATAAACACAAGTTGAGTATCTCTCCAGTATTCCCACACTCCATGATTACTCAATATTTTTGGATTATAATCTGGAGAATAATCTTTGTTAAGTAGACTTACTGCAAAAATTCCTTTTGTACTTTCAGTAATATTAATTATTGCACTTTTATTATACATGGGAATTTTTTTGATTTCCAGATTAATTAATTGTGAAATATTTTTTGGAATATTAATTGGATGTGCCTTTATAATTTCCCTTTCCAGCAACTCTAACAATCCCTTTAAAAATTTGTTTAAGACTTTTTTCCAATTAGGCTCATTTTTGCATGAAATAAATTCTCTGATTAATTCTTTAGTATTTTGACTATATCCTAATTCCAGAAATTTAGGATCTTCATATTCTTGAATTAGGTTATGTACAATATCTCTTGCTTTTATCTGATTATTCTTATCACTAACGTATATGTAATGAGAGTGCAAGAGAATACCCAAATCCTTGTCACTGCTTAAAATACTATATAATTTTCTATTCAGCATGTAAACTGGATTTCTTTTTGAGTATTTATAATTTACCGCTATTTCCAATGCTAGTAACTTATCCACAACTTTTCTCTTCCTAAAATGGCATAGCTCTTCATCATGAAGTCTTTGAAGGAATCCTTATTATCCCAGATTGGCCACAGCTTCTGCGCTATTTTCCTATGTTCTTCTTTAGCATAGAAATCAAGTGAGAATTTCAGGCTTGGAAAAAGTTCTTTGAGCCTCGGTTCTGTAAGGAGCACAAAATTCACAATGACCTCAGATATGAGATCATCAAACTCGTCATATTTTTCCTTGAAAAAACGATTGATGTAGTTCCTGAAATAGATATGGAACAGCTCGTGCGCAATCACATAATTTGCGAGTTTGTCCAATCTTGATCTGATCACAATGAAATTTTTGGATGAATTATGGAAACCTCCATTGCATACAAGGGAAAGATAGCATTGGTAATCCTTGGTTGGCCATTCCAGCCCTAATGCATTTTCCATCTCATTAAAATAGAAGGCCGAGATCTTATGCCAATTGGCCTCTATCCTCTGTCTGGATTCTTTCAGTTCAGAACCTTTTTTTTCAAATGCATTATCCAATAATTCAAGAGCCTTGTCCTTTTGTTCTTTCTTCAGCCAATTGCTGCTCAATTTGAATCCTACATTCTGGCTCCAGTCTTTTGAAAGCTTATTATGCTTGAGCCCTAATTTCAAAGCAAAAAGTTCAATTTTTGTATCAATCATGAAATAGAGTGTTGGAGGCAATGATATCTTTTCAGCATCTCTTCTTGAGCCCTTACCTTTTGTATTGTATACTGCTTCATCCAGTTCAAGTCCGCATTTTTTGCAGAATATATCACTTGAATCCTTTACAGTCTCAACGCTTCCGCAGTCAGGGCATACCATCAGAGAACAGAAATCAGGTTTTCTTATATAGGTTGTGATTTACACTGAAAAATAAAGAAATTAAGAAAAAAAATTTACTTTTTCTTCCCGACTTTTATTGGTGCGACACCGGCAAGGTCTCCTATCACATTCACCAGCTCTGTGTTTGTAGGGATCACAATCTTTGTATTGTTTCTGAGTGCTGCTTCGACTGTCTCCAGTTTTCTCAGTAGCTGAGCATTTCCGACAAAATATTTGTTTGCAGATTCATGGACAAGTTTTATTGCCTGAGCCTGGCCTTCAGCCTCAAGAATCTTACCCTGCCTGATACCTTCAGACTCTTTAATTCGAGCCATCCTGGTACCGTCTGCTTCAGTCTCTTTGGCAAGAGCATAATCCTTTGCAGCAATCTTTTCATTTTCAGCCTTTACTACCTTGTTCATCGTGTCCTGGACATCCTTTGGCGGATCTATCTCCTTAAGTTCTGTCCTGACAACATCGATTCCCCAGTGGCTTGTCTCCTGTTTGAGAGTCTTCATAAGCTCAGTGTTTATCTTATCCCTTTCGCTGTTTGCTGATTTCAGTGTAAGAGTTCCAATAATGTTCCTGAGTGTTGTCCTAGCCAGAGCAACTATCTGAGAATCATAATGATACACATTGTATTGGCTTGCTTTTACACTTTGCTCATCAGGTCTTACCCTGAAATAGACCTGTGCATCGACCCTGGCATTCAGGTTGTCATTGGTGATTATTTCCTGTGGTTCTGCATCGACCATCTGTTCTGTGATATTTACTGTATATATCCTGTCAATAAGAGGGATTATCCAGTGGAATCCCGGCTGCGCAAATTTGTTGTATTTTCCGAACCGTTCGACAATAGCTCTCTGTGTCGGTCGGATGACCTTGATTCCTGCAAAAAATAATCCCAGGCCAAAAGCCCACAATAATAGTGTTAAAAATGTCATTGTTGTATCACCCCTATGCTAGATTATTTTGAATGGATTAATAAATCTTTTGAAAATTTACTTTCTCGACAGAAAAGTACACAAAATATTTAAATTAACATCAACTTCATAAAGTAATCTATCCGTGGGGGTAGCGAAGTCTGGCCAAACGCGCAGGACTTAAGAAATTAAGGAGCAGCCTTTGATTGTACAAAGGTGCTTTTTGGATATCCTGTTCCTTAGTGGATCCGCGGGTTCGAATCCCGTCCCCCACACTTTTTGTTTTGGCTCTTAGATAACATTTATAAATAACATATGGCTTTTTTTCGTGGGATGGCGAATAAGGCATTTGAGGAAATAATAAGTGAGCTTGAAGAAA